>NZ_JBEOPQ010000042.1:0-48727 GCF_040310285.1 Pseudomonas sp. HY2-MNA-CIBAN-0224
AGCTTGCCTCGCGATCTTTTAAAGATCAAAAGATCGCGAGGCAAGCTCGCTCCTACACGGGGATGTGTGCCGTTACTGCGCCTTATCCCCGCGCCCGCGCAATACCTGATTCGGCATCACGATCGCCGCACATAAGCCCAGCAGCGAGATGGCGGCGCTGACCAGCAGCAAGTGGCGGAAGGTCATCAGCAATTCACTGCGCAAGCTGGCCAGTGCCGGGCCTTGCACAGCGTTAAGGCCGTCCAGCAGCACATTCCCCGAACTGCCTTCACCCAGCAGCGGCTGGCCGCCAGCGGGCGCCAATAGCGAATCGTGCAGCAGGGCCAGCAACAAGGCCGACATCAGCGCCACACCCACCGCGCCGCCCAGTGAGCGAAACAGGTTGGTGGTACTGGTGGCGACACCAATGTCATGTTGCTGCACCGAGTTTTGTGCGCCCACCAGCGAGGTCGGGAACTGCAACCCCGCCGCGATCCCGCTCAGCAGCATAAACACGCCGCTCAACAGTTCGGCGCTCGGGGCGCTGAAGGCCATGCCGGCAATGGAGAGTGGCATCAAAATCGCGCCGCTGAGGATCATCGGTTTGTAATAGCCGGTCACCGAGGTCATGCGCCCGGCAAAGTAGGCGCCCATCGGCAGGCCCATGGCCAGCGGCAGCAAGTGCAGGGCGGCACTGTCTGCGCCCGCGCCGGTGATGCTCTGATAGCGCAGCGGCAGCAGTACGATCAGCGAAATGGCCTGGAAGCTGGTGAAGAACACGGTGCACCAGCACAACACCGCGCTGCGATTGGCGAACAAGTGCATGGGCAGCAACGGCTCCGGGGTGCGTCGCTCGTGCCACATAAACAGCACCAACGCGACTACCGCCGCCACCAGCAGGCCCAACACTTGATCGTCACGCCAGCTGTGGCCCTGGCCGATAAAGGTAATGCCCAACAGCAGTGACGTGAGGCCGACAATCATCAGCACCGTGCCGAGGTAATCAATAATCGGCTTGCGCTGCGGTACCGGCAGCCCGACCAGCGTGCGATAGGCGATCAGCCACGACACCAGCCCCAGCGGCAAATTGATCAGAAACACCCAGCGCCACGACAGGTACTCGGTCATGTAGCCACCCAGCACCGGCCCGGCGACGCTGGCCACGGCGTACATGCTGCTGAAATAGCCTTGATAGCGTCCGCGCTCACGGGGCGGGATGATGTCGCCAATGATCGCCTGGCTCACCGAAATCATGCCGCCGGCGCCAATCCCCTGGATGATCCGCGCCAGCACCAACTGCTCCATATTCTGCGCGAGCCCGCAAAACAGCGAGGCCACGGTGAACAGGCCCATGCCAAACAACATCAGGCGCCTGCGCCCGTACAAGTCACCGAGCTTCCCGTAAATCGGCACGGCCACGGTCATGGCCACCATGTAGCCGGAAATCACCCAGGCCAGCTGGCTGACATCTTTAAACTGCGCGGAAATGGCGGGGATCGACACGGCGACGATGGTTTGATCCAGCGCCCCCAGGAAAATCGCCAGCATCAGCGCTACGAGAATGCTGCGAATGGCGGGTTTAGCGTGTGGAGGCTGGTTGAGACTGGTCACGATGTACACCTGCGGGCATCAAACGTGTGGCGGGATGCCCGCGATTGTACTCGATAGGTTGCTATTCGATAGCTTCATAAGGAAGACCGACGTAATTTTCTGCAATAGTGGTGCGCCCGGCCTCGGAATCGACAAAATACGCCAGCTCGCTGTCGGTGATGCGCTGGCTGAAATCATCACTGTCAGCAAAGCGATGGAGCATCGAGGTCATCCACCACGAAAAGCGTTCGGCCTTCCAGATGCGCCGCAAACACACCTCGGAATAGCGCTCCAGCAAGTCGGTGCGGCCCTCGGCATAGACCTTGAGCAGAATGTTGAACAGCGTGCTGACATCGCTGGCCGCGAGGTTCAAGCCCTTGGCGCCGGTGGGCGGCACGATGTGCGCGGCGTCACCGACTAAAAACAGGCGCCCGAACTGCATGGGCTCGACCACAAAACTGCGCAGCGGCGCGATGCTTTTTTCGATGGACGGCCCGGTCACCAAACGTTCGGCCAACGGCGCGGGCAGGCGGGTTTTCAATTCGTCCCAAAAGCGTTGGTCCGACCAGTCCTCAACCTTTTCCTCGGCGGGCACTTGCAAGTAATAGCGGCTGCGGGTGGCTGAGCGCTGGCTGCACAAGGCAAACCCGCGTTCATGCTTGGCGTACACCAGTTCATCGTTGGCCGGCGGCGTATCGGCCAGCACCCCCAGCCAGCCGAACGGGTACACGCGTTCAAAGATGCTCAGCACATCAGCGGGAATTGACTGACGGGCAACGCCGTGAAAACCATCGCAGCCGGCGATGTAATCGCAGTCCAGGCGCCACGTTTCGCCGTCTTTTTCGAAGGTGACATAGGGCGCATCGGTTTTCATGCCATGGGGCTGCACGTTGCTGGCGTTGTACAGGGTTTGTGCGCCAGCGGCTTCGCGGGCGGCCATCAGGTCACGGGTGACTTCGGTCTGGCCGTAGACCATCACGCTCTTGCCGCCGGTCAGGCCCTTGAGGTCAATGTGCACCTGGCGGCCTTCCAGCGCCAGCTCGAAGCCGTCATGCACCAGACCTTCAGCGTCCATGCGCTGGCTGACCCCGGCCTGGCGCAGCAGGTCGACCATGCCTTGTTCCAGCACACCGGCACGGATCCGCCCGAGCACGTAGTCGCCGCTCTGGCGTTCGAGAATAACGTTATCAATCCCGGCATTGTGCAGCAGTTGGCCGAGCAGCAACCCGGATGGCCCGGCACCGATAATAGCGACTTGAGTTCTCATTGTTGTTCTCTCTCGCAAGCCCTGCGGTCAGTGCAGGGGTGTTTTTATTGATGTTGTGCCTGTATTTTTCGCTTGCGAGCGTGGCAAATGAAGGTGATAACGACGTCATTGCCGGTACTTTTCGCTAATCGGTGCGATTATCGCCCCTGTGCTCAATCATCAGGTTCAGCCCATGACATCCCCCGCCATCCCGGTGTTCAAACTCTACGGCGAGCAGCAAGATTGGCTCAGCCCGGACTTGCTGCACTGCGAAACCATTTCGTTGCGCAGCCGTATCCATGATTGGGAGATCCGCACCCATCGGCATGCCGATTTGTGCCAATTGCTCTATGTGCACAAGGGCCGGGCGCGGGTTGAAGTCGAAGGCCAGTACCATGAGCTGACCGAGTCGTCGGTGCAGGTGATCCCGCCGTTATGCGTGCACGGCTTTCAATTTTCACCGGACGTTGAAGGCTTTGTGCTGACGCTGGCCGCGCCGCTGGTGACGCAGTTGCAGGCCCAGTTGGGCGGGTCGATGAGCGCCTTGCAGCGCGTTGCCAGTTACCCCGCAGGCAAGGACCGGCATTACCTGAACAGCCTGTTCGGTGCGCTGCACAGCGAATATGTCAGCGCCCGCCCGGCCCGCGACATGTTGCTGCAATCATTGATCAGCGTGTTGCTGGTGTGGGTGACGCGCCAGGTCATCCAGCGGCGTGAAGCCCGGCAAGTGCCGCAGCGCGGGCGCGAGTACCTCAACCTGTTCACGCAACAGGTCGAAGCCCTGTATCAGCAGCAACCCAGCGTTGAGGACCTGGCGCATCGGGTCGGGATTTCAGTGGCGCACCTGAACAGCATTTGCCGTGAACTGGCGGGGCAGTCGGCTTTGCAGATCATTCATCAGCGCCTGCTATTGGAGGCCAAGCGTCATTTGATCTACACACCCATGACCATCAGCGAGGTGGCTGATCAGTTGGGTTTTGCTGACCCGGCGTATTTTGCCCGGTTTTTCCGCCGCCTCACCGGGACATCGCCCAGCGCCTATCGAGCGGACACTGCCGCGTTCACCGATTAATTAACTGGGTCTTTCGTCACAGACCTTTGTCCCACGCGGGTTCTTCGGTAAAGCGCTCGCTGAGGAAGTCGAGCATGCTGCGCAGCGTGGCGGGCATGTGCTTGCGCGAGGCGTACACGGCATAAATGTTCATCTGCAAGGGCTCAGCGTCTGGCAGCAAGCGCACCAGTTCACCGCTGCGGATATGGCACCCCGCCAAATAGCTGGGCAACAGCGAAACCCCACCGCCCGCCAGGGTGACGCGCAGCAGCGTGCTGGCTTCGTTGGCGCTGATATTGCCTTGCACCGGCACCGACACCGGCTCTCCCTGCACCGTGAAATGCCACAGGCTCTTGCCGTAATACGCATGGCTCAGGCAGTTGTGCAGGCTCAGATCATCGACCTGCTGCGGCGCCGGATGCTCGTGCAAATAGGCGGGCGAGGCGCATAACACGGAGCGGCACACGGTCAGCTTGCGGGCGATCAAACTGGGGTCCAGCTCGGTGCTGGTGCGAATCGCCAGATCAATGCGCTCATCCACCAGGTTCACCGTGCGGTCGAGCATTTGCAGGTCAATGTTGACCTCGGGGTAGCGGCGCACGAACTCGGTCATGGCGCAGGCCAATTGCGCCTGGCCGAACGAGGTGCTGACGCTGATGCGCAACAACCCGCGGGGCGCCGCATCGGGCACGCTGACTGCGGCTTGCAGGTCATCCGCCAGCTCCAGCAATTGCCGGCAGCGGGGCAGGGTTTCGTTGCCGGCGGCGGTCAGGCTCAGCTTGCGCGTGGTGCGGTGCATCAAGCGCGCCCCGACCCACTCTTCAAGCTCGGCCAAATACCGTGACACCACCGGGCGTGACAGGTCCAGATGGTCGGCCGCCGCCGACTGGCTGCCCAGGTCGACCACCGTGACAAATACCCGCATTGCGATAAGACGGTCCATGATCTGCCCGATTAGTGAAACAAACTATGTCGCAGCATCGCATTTTTTGTCGTCAATTGTGCGTCTAAGCTCTGTCCATCGCTGACCCTTAATGCAGGAAGCTCCATGACCCTATTGTCGACTGTGCGCCGTGTTTGCCTGAGTGCCGTTGTCCTTGGCTTCGCTGCCCATGCCGCCGCCGCGCCTGCGCCCCTGACCCTGGAGGTGTACAACCCCGGGGCTGCGGCGATTTTTCCGGTGTCTTCAGTGCTCGTCAGTGGCCAGAAAGACGCGATTTTGGTGGATGCGCAGTTTTCCAAAGCGCAGGCCCATCAGGTGGTCGATAAAATTCGCGCCAGCGGCAAGCACCTGACCACCATCTATATCAGCCACGGCGACCCCGATTATTACTTTGGCCTTGAAACCCTGACCCAGGCATTCCCCGACGCCAAGGTGCTGGCCTCGGCCCCGACGGTGGCCCACATCGAACAAACCAAAGACGCCAAGCTGGCGTTCTGGGGCCCACAAATGGGCGCTGATGTGCCAAGCAAGCTGATCGTGCCCCAGGTGATCAAGGGCAACACCCTGGCGCTGGAAGGGCACGAACTGGACATCGTCGGCCTCACCGGGCGCCAGCCCGAGCGCACGTTTGTCTGGATCCCGTCGCTCAAAGCCGTGGTCGGTGGGGTGGTCGTGGCTGACAACCTGCACGTATGGATGGCCGACACCCAGACCCCGCAGTCGCACCGCCAATGGTTGTCGACCCTCAAACGTATAGCCAGCCTGCAACCGGACATCGTGGTGCCGGGGCACTACCTGGGGGATAACGACCACTCTTTGAAATCGGTCAACTTCACCCGCGATTACATCAAGGCCTTTGACGAAGAAACCCTCAAGGCCAAGAACTCGGACGAGCTGATCGCAGCTATGAAAAAGCGCTACCCGGATCTGGGCGAAACGTCTTCGCTGGAACTGAGCGCCAAAGTGGCGAAAGGCGAAATGAAGTGGTGAATCAACGTTTGACCTTATGCACCCCATCCAACTGGAGAACATCATGAGCAAGATCGCAATTATCGGCGCAACCGGTCGCGCTGGCAGCCAACTGCAGGAAGAAGCCTTGCGTCGTGGGCACCAGGTAACCGCCATTGCCCGTCACGCCTCGGCAAAAATTGGGCAGCGCGCTGGCGTTGTGGCCAAGGACGTCGACGTCAACGATGCCCAGGCGCTGCAAGCGGCTGTGGCCGGGCATGACGTGGTGCTGAGCGCTGCACACTTCTCGACGCTCACACCACAAGCCATCATCGAGCCGGTGAAAAAGGCCGGGGTTAAACGCCTGCTGGTGGTGGGTGGCGCGGGTTCGCTGTTGCTGCCGGACGACACTAAAGTCATCGACAGCAAGGGCTTTCCGGAAGAATACAAGGCAGAAGCCTCGGCGGGCGGCGTGTACTTGGACACCTTGCGCAACGAACACGACCTGGACTGGACCTTCCTGTCCCCGTCGGCCGAGTTTGTAGAAGGCGAGCGCACTGGCCACTACCGCGTTGGCAAAGACCACTTGCTGGTCAGTGCTGAAGGCAGAAGCTGGATCACCTTCGCCGACTACGCCATCGCCCTGCTGGACGAAGTAGAACAGCCCAAGCACTCGCGCCAGCGCTTCACGGTCGGTTACTAACGTAAAAGATCGCGAGACACCACGCCGAATCTTTGTAGGAGTGGCCGCCCCGTCTACGACGCCGCGCTGTCGCGCAGCAAACAGGACAGCGAGTATCTTCAGCATCCCCCAATCGGTTCCCTCTCCTTCGGGAGAGGGCTAGGGTGAGGGGGCTCTTAGATAAAGATCAAAAGATCGCGAGCAAGCTCGCTCCTACAGGGCCTTAGGAATCAATCACTTATTTGTGTTTGATAGGAGCTCGCCTCGCGATCTTTTGATCTTTAAAAGACCATGAGCTCCTACGCAGGGGTGGTGGCTTGTGCTACCAGCCAGTCCATCAATTCGCGCAAGGGCGCTGACGGTTCCTGTCTGGGGGAGCTCACCAG
Organism: Pseudomonas sp. HY2-MNA-CIBAN-0224; assembly: GCF_040310285.1. Classification (NCBI taxonomy): domain Bacteria; kingdom Pseudomonadati; phylum Pseudomonadota; class Gammaproteobacteria; order Pseudomonadales; family Pseudomonadaceae; genus Pseudomonas; species Pseudomonas sp. HY2-MNA-CIBAN-0224. The sequence continues at coordinate 6,826 of NZ_JBEOPQ010000042.1, forward strand.
CATGTAGGCCGCGCCGGTGCGCACGGTCAGATCAAACGGCATCGCCAGCCGTCCCTCTTTCAAATCTTCACCAATCAATGAGCAATCGCCCATCGCGACGCCGTTGCCCTGGGTGGCCACGGTCATGGCTAAATCCAGGGTGTCGAAGTATTGGCTCTGGCGGATGGCCGACGCCTCAACGCCCGCCACGCTGAGCCACTGAGCCCAGTCCCGCTGGTCTCGGCTGGGGTGCAAAAAAGTGTGCTGCTCAAGGTCGCGCAAGCTGTTGATGGCGTCTGGCCCTTGCAGCAGATGCGGCGCACAGACGGGTGTGAGAAGTTCGTCGAACAGGTGTTGGCCCACCCGCTTGGGCCCCGGCAGCGGGCTGTAGACCACCGCCGCATCGAAGGTTTCACGGCGAAAATCGATGCCGTGGTGCACGCTGCTGGTCAGCTCGACCGGTACGTCAGGGCGCAGTTTTTGCCACGCCATCAATTTGGGCAGCAACCAGCGCAGCATGCAGGTCGGGGCTTTGATTTGCAGCGGCGTGCGGCGGATGCTCGCGTGCTCGACCGCTTCGCCGATCAAGTCAAACACCTGCTCGATGCGCGGGTAAAGCGCCTGCCCTTGCTCGGTCAGGCTCAGGCCACGGGCCTGACGATGAAACAACGCATACCCCAAATGTTCCTCAAGCCCGGCGATTTGCCGGCTCACCGCGCCCTGGGTGATGTGCAACTGTTCACCGGCGCGGGTGAAATTGCAGCATTGGGCCGTGATCAGAAAGGTGTGCAAGGCAGGCAGAGGCGGGAGACGTTTCATGTTGAGCTCAGCCATGAATTCAGGACATGGCTAGTATGAGCAGGTTTGCGTTGTGTCCGCCACACGCGCCCGCTTCAATGGCTCATTACTTGAGAACAACAAGAGGGCAGTATCCATGGCGACGTGCGGCGAAGTATTGGTCAAGTTGCTGGAGGCGTATGGGGTTGAGCAGGTGTTTGGCATCCCCGGCGTGCACACCGTCGAATTGTATCGCGGGCTGGCCAGTTCGCCGATCAACCACGTGACCCCGCGTCATGAACAGGGCGCAGGCTTTATGGCCGACGGCTATGCGCGTACCAGCGGCCAGCCGGGGGTGTGTTTCATCATCACCGGGCCTGGCATGACCAACATCACCACGGCGATGGGCCAGGCCTACGCCGACTCAATCCCGATGCTGGTGATCTCCAGCGTGCAATCGCGCAGCCAGTTGGGTGGCGGGCGCGGCAAGTTGCATGAACTACCCAACCAAAGCGCATTGGTGGCAGGCGTTGCCGCGTTTTCCCACACCCTGATGTCGGCGGCCGAGTTGCCGGGCGTGCTGGCCCGTGCCTTTGCGTTGTTTCAGGCCGGTCGTCCCCGCCCGGTGCACATTGAGATCCCGCTCGACGTGCTGGTAGAAAATGCCGACGCCTTGCTGTCCAGCCAACCCGTCAGCATCGCGCGCCCTGGGGCGGCCCCGGCGGCAGTGGAACAGATGAGCCAGCGCCTGATCGAAGCCAAACGCCCGCTGATTCTGGCCGGTGGCGGGGCGATCGACGCCGCGCCCGCGCTGCTGCAATTGGCCGAACGGCTGGGCGCGCCGGTGGCGCTGACCATTAACGCCAAGGGCATGCTGCCAGCCTCTCACCCGTTGTTGATCGGCTCCACGCAAACGCTGGTGGCCACCCGGGCATTGGTGGCTGAGGCCGACGTAGTGCTGGCGATTGGCACCGAACTGGCCGAAACCGATTACGACGTGACCTTTGCCGGAGGCTTTGAGATCCCCGGTGCCTTGTTGCGCATCGATATCGACCCCGATCAAACCGTGCGCAATTATCCGCCTGCACTGGCTTTGGTGGCCGATGCGCAACTGGCTGCCGAAGCTTTGCTGGCGCGTATCAGCGCGCAAGCATTGCCCGAGCGTAAGGCGGATTGGGGGGCCGCACGTGCTAAACGTTTGAACACTGAATTGGCGGCTGTCTGGGATGAGCCGACCCGTGCCCAAACGCATTTTTTGCAGACAGTGTTTGATGTGCTGCCCAATGCCGTGTGCGTGGGTGATTCGACCCAGCCGGTGTACACCGGCAACCTCACGTTCAACCCCGACCAGCCTCGGCGCTGGTTTAACTCATCCACCGGTTACGGCACCCTCGGCTATGCCTTGCCAGCCGCCATCGGTGCTTGGCTGGGGCGCACTGCCAACGGCCAGCAGCCTGGCTCGGTGGTCTGCCTGATCGGTGATGGCGGTTTGCAGTTCACCTTGCCAGAACTGGCCAGCGCCGTTGAAGCGCGCACGCCGATCATCGTCTTGCTGTGGAACAACCAGGGCTACGGCGAGATTAAAAAGTACATGCTTAACCGCGACATCGAACCAGTGGGCGTCGACATCTACACCCCGGACCTGGTCGGCGCCGCCAAAGCGCTGGGTTGCACGGCCTTGGCGGTTGAGGGCGAGGCGCAACTGCGCGCTGCGCTGGTCAGCGCCGCTGAACGTCAGGGGCCGACTGTGATTGAAATCGACGAACACCTCTGGCAGCAGGCGTTGGCCTTATAAACTTCTGCGCAGGCGCGCCAGATCCCGCGCGGGAGGCGCGCCGAACTGGCGGCTGTATTCGCGGCTGAATTGCGAGGCGCTCTCATAGCCCACGCGATACCCGGCCGCCGAGGCGTCCAGTCCTTCACTGAGCATCAGCCGCCGCGCTTCGTTGAGGCGCAGCTGCTTTTGATACTGCAACGGGCTCATGGCGGTCATCGCCTTGAACCGGTGGTGCAGCGTCGACACGCTCAAATTGGCCTCACGGGCCAGGCTGTCGATGCGCAACGGTTGCTCGAAATGATCATTGAGCCAGGAAATCGCACGGCTGACGCGGTGGGTCTGGCTGTTCTCGCTGGCAATTTCGTACAAACGGTAGCCCTGCGGGCTGCGCAGCAATCGGTACAAAATCTCACGGCGAATCAGAGGCGCGAGCATGGCGATGTCTTTCGGCGTGTCGAGCAGGCGCGTCAGGCGCAGCAGGGCATCGAGCATCGGCGGGTCGAGGGGTTCAACGTACAGCCCGCACCCGGCGGGGCGTGAGGGCACCCCCATGGGGCCAGCTTCGCTGAGCAAGGTGGTGATTTCTACCGGGTCAATGTCCAGGCGCAAGGCCAAAATGGGTTTTTCGGCCGAGACTTCAAGCACGCGACCACTGATGGGCATCGACACCGACACCACCAGGTAATTGAGCGGGTCATAGGCGAAGTACTCATCCCCCAGACGCACCTCCTTATTACCTTGAGCCATCACGCACAGTGCAGGTTTGGGCAGGCTGGGTGAAAAGTCGCTGGGCAGGCTGTAACGCGACACGAACAGCGCCTTGATGCGGGTCTCAAACGAGCCGTCCTGCTGGGTGTGCCGGGTTATCAGGTCGGCCAGTTCCACGCGCTGTTTTTCAAGCGCGCTGTCGAGCGCAGGTCGCGGTGTTTCTGGCACAGACATGGGAGGCATCCTCGATCAAGCAGTTGAAGGCCCACAGCTTAAGTTTGTGCAAGGCGCAGGGGTAGCCAATTTCTGCTGCAGACTTGCCTGATCCTGCCAGCGCTGACGAATTGAGGCTGATTTGGCCCGCTACAGCGCGGCCCTATTGCTCGAAATTCCGATCGGCGGCCCGGCGCGCGCAAGTGCACAGCGGGGCGGAGTAAGCGTTGGTTTTGCAGAATCGTGCAAGTCTGGGGCAGGAATCGACTAACGGCGCTTGAGCACCGGCCCTTAAGCTTTGAACCTTCCCCTCACGCCACTTTCCTTTGTGGAGGCCTCCATGCCCCAGTCCTATGCCGTCAGTCACATGACTCTGGTCCGCGCGCGCGCAGGGTGTTCGGCCCAGGTTCATGCGTGCTTGAAACAACTGATCGAACCGACGCTGAAAACACCGGGTTGCCTGCACTTTGCCTTGCAGCACTGTGACAGTGACCCGTTGTTGTGGCATGTCGCGGGCTATTGGCAAGATCAATGTGCAATGCAGGCGTACTTCAACTCACCGTTGATGGACGTGTTCAGCACGTTGCTCAACCAGAACGTGGTCGACAGTCTGGATTTTCAGACCTTCAACGAACAGGCCTCGGCGCAGATGCGCAAGCGCGCCAGTTAAACGGGTAGAATGGCGCTTTTTTCACTGGCCGGAATGTGAAACATGGCGCGTAAAGAGTTCAAGCATTTTGAAGCGGTATCAGCGGTTGTCCCGGTTGAACTGGGGGTTGCGGGTGCCTACCACGTGGCCATTGCCGTCAAGGCCTTGTACGAAGGTGGAGCACCGCGCTTTCACACGCTGTTGACCGATCAGGTATTCAAGACCGCCACGGCCGCAGACGCCGCCGCAGAGCAGCAACTTGAACACCTCAAAGACGTCACCGAAGACGGCGAGCTGGTCTGGTAATTATTTAGGGCGGTGCATTCTGAACAAGGCTTCAGGGCCTAGCTGGAAATAATCCGTCGGGCCGCCGCCACGCAAAATAGGCTCAGCGGCGGCTGTGTCGTAAATGCCGTCCTTGAGCAAATGCTTGGCGATGTGCACCGCCACCACTTCACCCAGAATCAACCAGCTCGGCACCAGCTCTTTATCGGCCCGTTGCAGCTGAATGATCTGCGTCACCTTGCATTCAAACGACACGGGCGTTTCAGCCACCCGCGGCACGCTCACCACGCGTGAGGCCACGGTCGTCAACCCTGCCAATGCAAACTCATCGACCTCTGGCCCGACCGGCGCGCAGCTTTGGTTCATCGCCTCGGCCAACGGGCGCGTGGCCAGGTTCCAGACGAACTCACCGGTTTGCTCAATGTTATTGAGGCTGTCTTTGCGGCCCACGCTGCAAAACCCGATGATCGGCGGGATGTAATTGAAGGCGTTAAAAAAGCTGTACGGCGCCAGGTTCAACTGACCTTGGGCGTCTTGCGACGAAATCCAGCCAATCGGGCGCGGACCGACAATGGCGTTGAACGGATCATGGGGCAATCCATGGCCCTTGGATGGTTCGTAGAAATGAATATCGTCATGCATGGCAGGCATCCGCAAACAGCTGAGATAGAGGGCCCATAGTCTGCTAGCCATTTGCCCCGAAGACAATCGCAAGCCCCAAAAATGACTAAGCCCGGCCGAAGCCGGGCTGTGGAGTCACCCGCAGGTGTTAGCTGAAGCGGGCACCTTTTGTGCGGTCATAACCGTCTTCGGCAAAGGTCGCTGAGCGCGTGTTGTCGAAGCCGTCTTCTGCCAGGGTGGCCGAGTGAGTGCGGTCGTAGCCGTCTTCAGCAAAGCTCGAAGAGTGGGTGCGGTCGTAACCGTCGGCAGCAAAGGTGGCAGAGCGGGTGCTGCTGTAGCCATCTTCAGCAAAAGTTGCCGACTGGGTGCGGTCAAAGCCATCCGCGGCGAAGGTGTTGAAAGCCAGAACCGAGAGGGCAGCGGCGAGGATAAATTGGGTTTTCATGATGTTGCTCCTTGTTGCAGTAATCGGGTTGGTGTCGCTATGGGTTTAAGATTACGCCGATTAATTTGATTAAAAAGCGCAAAAAATTGCCTTAAATAATCAATTAATTCGATGTATTGCGCCGCGCGAAAACAAGGTAGAAGGCTGCTCTACGTTCCGTTCAGGCGTTATGCCGGGCAGTGGTCTTTGAGGTTTCGCTGAGATTGATAGTGGGCTAACAAAATTAACTGACTATTAATTCAAGAAAATCGAATCAGCGGTGTTGCGGGGGAGGGGGAAGGGAGGCAATCCATGCCCTGCAAGAACCCGTCATCGGGCTCCTGCAGGCCAGGACATCACGCTAAGGCAAGGCTTAGTCAGTGGTGATGCGCGAGTGAGTGCGCGTGTCTTTCATGGTCGCGTACACCAGCAGCGAGCAGGCGATGCACGCTGTCACGTACCAGTAGTAGCCGGTTTCCATGCCTGCGCTCTTGAACCACAGCGCGATGTATTCAGCGGTACCGCCGAAGATCGACACCGTCAGTGCGTAAGGCAAGCCAACACCCAGTGCGCGGATTTCAGTCGGGAACAACTCGGCCTTTACCACGGCGTTGATCGAGGTGTAACCGCTGACGATGATCAAGGCGGCCATGATCAAGAAGAACGCGCCCCACCAGGTGGTGATGGTGTGCAGGGTGGTCAGGATCGGCACCGTGAACAGGGTACCCAGCACGCCGAAGGCAATCAGGATCGGGCGACGGCCGATCTTGTCAGACAGCCCGCCCACCAGCGGCTGAATGCACATGAACAAGAACAGCGTGGCGGCGGAAATCGTGGTGGAGTCCGAGATGCTCATCCCGACCGTGTTCACCAGGTATTTCTGCATGTACGTGGTGTAGGTGTAAAACGCCAGCGTCCCGCCCATGGTCAGGCCGACCACGGTCAGCAGCTCTTTGGGGTGGCGCATCAGCGCGCGCATGGCGCTTTCTTTTTTCTCGACCTTGACCTTCTTGAACGACTCGGTCTCTTGCATGCCACGACGCAACCACAACGCGACCACGGCGCACAGGGCACCGATCACAAACGGAATACGCCAGCCCCAGCTGTACAGCTGCTCTTCAGTCAGGGTTTGTTGCAGGATGATCAACACGCCCAGCGCGATGAGCTGACCCGAAATCAGAGTCACGTACTGGAAGCTGGAGAAGAAGCCACGACGCTCTTTGGTGGCCATTTCACTGAGGTAAGTGGCCGAGGTGCCGTATTCGCCACCCACCGACAAACCTTGCAGCAAACGGGCGAACACCAGCAGTACCGGGGCCCAGACGCCAATGGTCTCGTAGCCAGGGGACAGGGCGATGACCAGCGAGCCGAAACACATCAGCAAGACCGACGCCATGAGGGCGGCTTTACGGCCTTTACGGTCTGCGTACAGACCCATCAGCCAGCCACCGATAGGGCGCATCAAAAAGCCCACGGCGAAAATCGCGGCGGTGTTGAGCAATTGAGCGGTGGTGTCGCCTTTGGGGAAAAAGGCCTTGGCGAAGTACAGCGAGAACGCGGCGTACACGTACCAGTCGTACCATTCGACCATGTTGCCGACCGAGCCACTGAAAATGGACTTGATGCGGCTGGAGGTGGTTTTGGCTTGGGGTGCTGCAGACGCAGACCCGGCAGGCAGGGTGCTTGAGTTATCCATTGAATGGATCCTTGTTTTCTTGGTTTTGTTATAGCGCGGCAAAACGCGAGCTTGCGGGGGCTATAGCAGAACTTGTGCCAAGGCTTGAATGCCCGGTTTACAAGGGTTTCAAACAAGGAATGAGCGGGAATCCGCTGGTTGGTGGTTATGCGTAAGCGGAAATCCGCCTACAGATCAAAAATCTGTAGGAGCGAGCTTGCCTCGCGATCTTTTCAAAGATCAAAAGATCGCGAGCAAGCTCGCTCCTACAAATGAATTGTTTTATTCAGCATTCAAAAACGCTTCGCGCACCAAGCCATGGCGCTGCATCTTTTCATTCAGGGTGCGGCGGGGCAGTTGCAGTTCGTTGAGCACGGCCTTGATATCGCCTTTGTGGCGCGTCAACGCCGCCCGCAAGCATTGCGCTTCAAAGGCTTCTTGCTGCGCGACCAGCGATTGGTTTGCGTCAATGTCATCGAACTGCGGCTCGCCCAGCCCCAGCACGTGCCGCTCGGCGGTGTTCGCCAGTTCGCGCACATTGCCCGGCCAGTTATGGCTGAGCAAGTGCGCCAGATGCGGCCCGGTCACGGGCGGAGCGCTGCGCCCCAGCCGTTCTGCGGCCTGGCGGGCGAACGCCTCATACAACAGGGCAATGTCTTCGCGGCGATCACGCAACGGTGCCAGGCGCAGTTCGGCCACGGTCAGGCGATACGCCAGGTCTTCACGAAAACGCCCGGCTCGCGCTTCGTCGAGCAAGTCCGGTTTGGTCGCGGCCACCACGCGCAAGTCCACATGGATGCTTTGGTTGGAGCCCAAACGTTCCAGTTTTTGCTCCTGCAACACCCGCAGCAATTTGGCTTGCTGGGCCAAGGGCATGCTCTCTATCTCATCAAGAAACAATGTACCGCCGTCGGCGTATTCCAGTTTGCCGATACGTTTGCCCTGAGCGCCGGTGAAGGCACCGTTTTCATGGCCAAACAGCTCGGCCTCAAACAGTTGCTCAGGGATGGCCGCACAGTTCAGCGCCACAAAGGGTTTGTCTGCACGCGGGCCAAAGTCATGCAGGCAGCGGGCGACCAGTTCTTTGCCGCTGCCGGTTTCGCCACGGATCAGCACGTTGACCGGCAATGGCGCCAAATCAATGATTTGTCGGCGCAAGGTCTGCACGCTGCGTGACACGCCGAGCAAGCGCCCGTCAATCTGTTCACGCAGGTCGGCCTGTTCATGCAGGCGGCGGTTTTCCAGGACCAGTTGGCGCTTTTCCAGGGCCCGGCGCAGACTGCTGAGCAGGGCTTCGGGGCTGAAGGGTTTTTCCAGAAAGTCGTAGGCGCCATCGCGCATGGCCTCGACGGCCATCGGCACGTCGCCATGCCCGGTCAGCAGAATCACCGGCAGGTCCGGGTCCCGTTGCTGCAACTGGCTGAGCAGGGCCAGGCCCCCCATGCCGGGCATGCGCACATCACTGACCACCACCCCGGCAAAGTGTGGCGGCAGTTGGCCCAGGCAGTCTTCGGCGCAACTGAACAGCTGCACCTTAAACCCGCTCAGGCTTAGCCATTGCTCCACGGCACTGCGAATACTGGCCTCATCATCGACCACGATCACTGAATTGAGCATGCTTCAAGAGTCCTGTGCGATCGGCAGCGTCAGCGTAAACAGCGCGCCCTCGCCCTGGTTGCTGGCGGTCAGGCGGCCGCCGAGTTCGTGAACGATGGCGTAAGACACCGCCAGCCCGAGCCCCAGTCCGTCGCCTACCGGCTTGGTGGTGAAAAACGGATCGAAGATTTTACCCAAATGCTCTTCGCGAATCCCGCCGCCACTGTCGCTGACGGTCAAGTGCCAGACTTGTTGATCCGCCTCGATACGGATTTCTAAACGTTTGTTCGGTGCATCGCGCAGGACATCCAGCGCATTGCGCAGCACGTTGATCAGCACTTGCTCCAGGCGAATCGCGTCACCGCGCACCCAGGCCGGGCGCGTGAGGTCCACGTGCAGGTCAATGGCTTGCTCCTGTAAGCGCGGCTCCAGCAGGTGCAAGGCATGGTCGACGACGGTCGCCAGATCAAGCTTTTCACGCAGGCCGCTGGGGCTTTGCCGGGCGTAGGTCTTAAGGTGCCCGGTGAGCGCGGCCATGCGCGTGAGCATGTTGTCCAGTGGCGCCAGGGCCTTGTAAGCCTCGTCGATGCGGCCATGATCGAGCAACAGGCGCAAGGTCGCCAACTGCATGCGCTGGGCAGTGAGTGGCTGGTTGATTTCATGGGCGAGCGCGGCAGACATCTGCCCCAGCGCCGCGAGCTTGGCCGATTGCACCAGGCCGTCCTGGGCGGTGCGCAAGTCGCGGGTGCGGTCTTCGACCAGTTGCTCAAGCTCGGCCCGGTTGCGCTGGCGTAACCGCGACAGGCGCCAGCGTTGCAGCAAAAACAGCCCCAAAAACACCAGGGTTAGCCACAGGCCAACCCCGGCGAGGGCGGCATTGCGGCGGTCTTCGGCCGAGATGTCCGGGCGCCGCAGTAAATGCAGGGTCCAGCCTTCGGCGCTGAGCGGCAGCGACTCCCACAAATAGTCTTGCGAGCCGTCCGGGCCATCGGTGCGGGTCAGGAAGCTGCTGTCGTCAAAGCTGCGCAAGGTGCGGGTGTTCAGCGGCGTCAGCGGCTGTTTGTGGTACTGGCGGGTGACGGTGATTTCGCTGCGGTCCTGATCAGACAACGGCCGCAAATGGCGATAGCGCCAGCCCGGCTGGTTGGCGATAAAGACAATGCCCTTGGCATCGCTCACCAGCAAAATGTCGTTGCCATGGCTCCATTCGCGCTCAAGTTCCGGGAACTCCAGCTTGACCACCATCGCGCCCAAAAACGTCCCTTGGGCATCGTGAATGGCGCTGGATAAAAAGTAACCGGGGATGCCGCTGGTCACGCCCACGGCATAAAAGCTGCCGGTACCTTCGACCTGGGTTTGCTTGAAATAGGGGCGGAACGCGTAATTGTGCCCGACGTAACTGTTGGCGGTGTTCCAGTTACTGGCCGCCACGGCCAGCCCGGTATGGTCCATGAGCTCAAGGGTTGATGATTTCGCTGCGCCGTTGATGCGCTCCAGCTTGCGGTTGAGTGCGCATTGCAGCTCGGGCGTCATCGGGCCACTCAAGGCCGTGATCAATTCGGTGTCCAGCGCCAGCACTGCGGGCAGGGCGCGGTAGCGTTCAATCAAGGTATGCAGAGAATTGGCATACAGGTTTAACTGCTCGGGCCCGCGCCTGGCGCTTTCTTCCAGCGCATGGCGCTCGGCCTGATGCATCGCCCAGCCGCCAGCCAGAGCGGCGCCGACCACAATCAGCAGGGTGTACAGGGCCAGACGCAGGTGGCGAGCAGTCACGGGCATAAGGGGCAGGGGCATGAATGGGGGGCGCAAACCATAGCATGGCGGCGGTTCGGGCTCATACCTTGCCTCACGCAACCGTGAAGCCTATAGTCCCCCGGTCGCCCACATGGCGACCGGGTTTGGCGACTCGTAGACAATGTGCGAAAGCTCTTTGCTGATTGCAGGAGTATTCGTGTGCGCATCATGCTGTTATGGCAGCTGTGCGTGGGAGATCTTCGGGTCTGCCGGTTCATTTGTCTCGGTTCGCCAACCTGCGTACAGCTGCCACCTGATCGTTTGGCGACGATCAGGTGGTGGTCTCTCCTTACCGACAAATGAGGCTACATCCTATGAGCACTACTATTCCCATGACCGCCATCGACTGCTTGATCCCGTGCATGTTGATCGACACCCAAACCCCGCCCGATGTGATTCACGCCAACGCCGCCGCGCGGATTTTGGCCGTTACGCACTTGCTTGAAAGCGTGAGCCGCCTTGAGGGCTTTAACGCGGACAGCGTCGACCTTAAACACATCACTGAGGCTGCGGCGCTGTTATTGCGCGATGGCTGCGATTTGATGGACGCACTGGGGCGCCGTTTGCAGGCGCAATGATCCCCGAACCCAAGTATTGATCGCTCTTACAGGCTGCGTTTTCAAGCCGTTACTTATGTACAGCACGTCCCGCAGGTGGGGTTGCTACGTTGGCGCATTCCTCCAACGGAGTCATGTCCATGACCAGTCGATCACCTGCGGTTCGCCAACGTGCGCCGTTGCTCCTGTCCAATACGCAGTGGGCGCAGAAAGAAGCCCTCGCTCATGTGTCGGCCATTTATGAAGAGAACTTCGCTTCACTGACGCTCGAACAGAAAAAGCACTATCCCGAACTGTTCAAGCGCTGCGAACAGTCGCTAAAGGACCTGGATCAGGAACTTGCGCGCCTAAAAGATACGTTCAAGGCCACTCATCTGGCACAGCTCAAGCGCGAGCTGAAAACACTTCTGGGGGCGGAAATCGACCCCGAACAGGCGCGGATTTATACGCGCTACCGTGAAGATGTAAAGGAGGACTTTGTAGAGTATTTAGCGCGAATCGGTGGGCATCAAAGCGCCGCTCAGGAATCCAAATTCACCTTTACTCCACCCCGTACCAAACGCGCAGTGGACGAGTCCAGATTTAAAGAACACGTGAAGTCTGTGTCTTTGTGGGATGCCGCGTGTGAGAACTTCAGCTATCGCACCGATTCCGTGCTGCTCAAGCCGTTTAGCTATGAACAGGCGAGCCATATTGACTACAACAGCGATTTAAAAGGGCAACCGGCGGGGCCGTTTATTGCGATTGTGCGTCAGCTTGATTTAGGTACTCAGTTGCATGCCGCACTGGATGAGGCCGTCGGCACCCATGGGTCGTTGACCCTGCGCACGCAGGTGGCGGTGCGTGCCAGTTTTGAATTCGAGTTGCTGGAAGCGTTACGAAACGGTTTGTATGCAAAAATATTTCAGCGTGAGCATGGCAAGTTGGCCGCTATGTTAAAGGGCGACAGAGCCCCGCACATCTGGCCCGTATCAATGAGTGCGACCAAGAGATCCAGACTTTTATATGGGCAACCAGGTGAAAACGAAAACCGCAGTTTGTTGTTTGGCCCTACCGTAGAGATTTTCGATTACGTGGGTACAGGTGAGGTGCCCCTTCCGCTGTTCATCATCAAGGTGGAGGATGAAAAGGGCGTTTTCAGCTATTTTCCGCAGCGTTTGGGGGGCGCTCTGCGCTGGCACCAGGATGTACCCAGCGCGTTTACACAGTTTCGTGACCAGCTCAAAAGTGACTATGGTAAAGGCCAGTTAGGCTGGTTTATGCGCCAGCTTGGGTTGAAAGATTTGGGCTATTTCAGCCAATTGTTGAGTCAGGAGCCCAGACCCAAAGGCCTCACATGGTTGGCGGGTATTCTGTATGACGGTTTTAAAGGTGTATTTCCCGAGCCCAACCTGGACAGCCTGCAACTGTATGTTGAAGTGTACGAGAGCGACTCGTTACCCATTGTCCAGGCCATTACTCAACGCCATCTGGAGCGTTATCGCTCAAACCTTAGCCAACTGGCCACCCCTAAATCCGTGCGCGATTGGCAAGCGTTCAAAGAGGCCCTGAGCGATCTCGGCAATGAGGTACTCGGCTTGCTGACCACACCCTTGCCGGGCGGTGTGTTGGGGCTCAATACGATTATGCAGGTCGCTGTGTTCGGTTCACTGGCCTACAGCGTTGTGCAGGGTGTGAAAGAGGCCGTTAAAGGCGAGTCCACGACCTTTGCCAGTGCGATGGCCGACACCGCCGACCTGCTGATCAATGCGCGGTTGATCGGGGTGGCCGCCAAGGTGCACCGGCAACGGATGCGCAAGCTGTGGAACACCTTGGGCCAGCCGCGCAAAGTCACCAAAGCGGACGGTACGGCAGAGCTGTGGAATCCGCAGCTGACGGCTTACCCGCACCTGGCAGCGCTCGATAACCTGGCACCCAACAGCGATGGGCTCTACGAGCGTGATGGCAAGGTTTACGCCAAGGTGCAGGAGGGCGATCAGACGGTGGCGGTCGAGGTCATCTTTGATCAAAAGGCCCGGCACTACGCGTTGAAAGCGGATAACGCACAAACCTTCACGCCTGCCGTCAAATACGACCCCGTGCACCGGGTGTGGCATCTGGCGCTGGACGATGTTCAAGCGCTGGGCGACACACAGCTGTTGCAGCGCATGTTGCCCGGTGACCTGGCTGACGTGGCTCAAGGGCGTATTGAGCGGATGCTGGACATTACCGGCACCCCCCGCGAACAGTTGCTCAATGTCTGGCAAGGCGAGCTGATATCGGGCCCGTTGGCCGAAGGCGTTCGCCGTTTGCACGCGGACCAGTTGATCGACAGGATCATCAACGAGTTGCCGCTGCGCGGAGAAATGCCGGCCAACGCGGACGGTGCCGTGCTGGCCCTGTTGACCCAGTTGCCTGACTGGCCGGCCGATACCGTGCTGGATGTGTTCAACCAGCAGGGCCAGTGGGTCGAAAGGTATGGCCAGGACCCTCTGGCCGGAACCTTTCAGAGCCATGTTGAACTCAAGCGTCTGGATCATGGCACGTATGTCGCCAGGCACGATGCCACCTTGGGCGGCGGCCAAGTGGAGCAGATGTTCGGTTTGATTCTTGAGCAACTGCCGGCCACGTCCCCCCTTGGGCGTAACGGCAACCCCGATATCAGCAAAACCGGCCGAATTGCCTCGGTGCGTGAACAAATAGCCAACAGGGCACGTGAGGACAAAGGCTTGCTGTTCAAAGCGCTTACGGCACTGGAGGGGCACAAGCGCAGTGATCCGGTGGCCAGTTCAGACCCGGCCAAACAGTACTTGCCGTTAGTCTGCCCCCCGCTGTCGGAGTCGACCACGGCACTGTTGGCCAAGTTGCACGAGCTCAACCCCTCGTTGTCCATTGAGAGTCTGGAAACGTTGCTGGTGGATCATCCGTTCAATGCTTACGCCGTTACGCGGGCGCTGGAGCATAACGCTCAGCCTCTGGCGTTTGACTATGCCGCCGAGCGCTTGAAGACCAGGCTGCGGGTCGATCTGGCGCTGGATACGCTTTATCACCGTCGTGCTTTCAACCCCGATGGCGATCTTTGGGCGCGTGAATTTGCCCGAGGGTTATTGCACGACAAGCTGGATCGCCGGTTGGTGGTCGTGGATGCAACCCGTACGCCCTCCTTGCCAGCCCCTGTGGCCAGTGGGCCAAATGACACCACTGTGCTGCTGACCCATCTGGGGCGTGGGGTTTATCAAGCCACTGACTTGCGCAGCGGTGAGTCAGTCACGTATTCCCAGACCCCTGACAGTTTTTTCCTGGCCCTCAGGCAGTTTTTGAGCCATGAAGAGCGTCAAACAGTGGGGGGAACTGACGCGGGTATCGACGGCTTGCGCCAAACCCTGGGTGATGCCATGCGTGCCAATCGCCAGGCCAATGGTGAGGTGAACCTGTGGGACACTACCACCGGCCAGTATGAGCGCCGCGTGTCATTGGCCCGTAATCAACCGCCAAGTGAGCTGGGGCTTTACGAGATTCAGGGCAAGACCTACGTGGCCTTGCATGGCGCGGTCTATCAGGTTGAGTTTGACCGCGTGATTCACAAATGGCGCATGGTGCATCCCGATATGCCGGGCGTGAATACCCCTATTCTGGAGCACAACTACAAAGGCGCCTGGCGTCAGCAAACCGAGCGGCCGCAACAGTGGGACGGGCTTAAGTTATTGCGCCGTTTGCGTGCCCAGCGGCTCAGTTTCAGCGATGAGGTAGGGCGCCAGATCATGACCGTGAGCCACACGGATGAAGGGGTGTTACGCCGTGTGCACATGAACAACCTGGCGCCGCCGCCTTTATTGATGGACACCTGGAAGCGTTTCAATATTGAGGATGACATCAATGACTTTGTTAAAAACATGCAGGCCCATCACACGCTGTCTAAGGCGAGTGGCGATTTTCAACTACTGCTGATTCAAAGTCTGCCGGGCTGGCCCCGTGACAAAGTCCTGCACATTACTGATGCCCAAGGCGCGCTCTTGAAAGAGTACGGTGCCGATCTGGACAGCACTTTGCCGCGTATCCGGATTTCAATAGATGCCCAGCGCAATGGCCGGTTTCTGCGCACCTTGCTGATGAACCTGAATGAGGCCGACACCCGTGCGCTATTGGGGGGGTACGATCCGATCATTGAAAACCGGATACTCGCACTGGCAAAGAAAATCGCCACCCACGCGTTAAAACGTGAAGCCAATCTGTTCAGATCGATCTACGAGAATCAGGAGCACAGTGCAGATCCGCACGTGCAGCTTGTGCAAAAGCATCACCCGCAATTACCCAAAAGCGTTATTGAACACGTGCTCCTTCATACCTCGCGACATGAGCGCATTCATTACCTGGACAAAGGGCTGGTGCCGCCGCGTGTCACCGAGCAGCTTCAATGGACGGCCAAAGAAGTCCGGCTGGCTCGCGCCTACGAAGGCTTGTATTTGAACGCTACGGCGACGCCGGACAGCGAAAAGCTCACGCTGCATCTGTTGAAGTCGCTACCGGGGTGGCCGGGTGACGTGAGTATCGAAGTGCGTGACGCCAGTGTCACCGGCCAAGTGCTTGACCGAATGGGCGCCGACGATGCCCCGGCTCCGCGAGTGTTGGTCCTGCACGATGGCCGTTACCGCGCCTGGTCACGTGAAGGCCAACCGGTTAACCCGGAGTCTGTGAATGGCAATAATTTGTTGTCGTCCATTCTGCATGCGCTGGAGCCCACTGAGCGGGCAGCGATTGGTGTCAAGGATGTCACTGACACGCGCACTCTGAACCAAAAGATTCAGGCCCTGGCTATCGCACACCGGGCCAATCTGAAAAAACTGCTGGGGCTGGAGCCGCCCGCACCGCCGCGTAAACCTCCGATGAAGGTTGATCGTGAGTTTACGGTTTACCCGTTAACGATAACGCTGGATAACGCCACCCATCCCTTCTCACTGATCCGCGAGGCGCGGGACTTATACCCGAGCATGGACCCTGCAGAGGTGATCGACTTCCTCGACACGTTAGGCGCAACGCCAGTCGAGCGTGAAGCGGCACTTGTACAAAGGCGTACTCAATTTCAAACGCTGCAAGGCGAACTGAGTGCCTGGGAACAAATCGGGCTGTATCCCTACGGCACGAGCCACGTGGGCGTAGCGGCGCCTGGGCACCGTGCACAGGCGAGGGCAAGGATCGAGAGTGCCTGGCGCCGCGAAAGCGAACTCTCTGTGATGGAGGACAGCGGTGACATCGTAGGCTTTGAACTCGATTTGTCTGGCCTGGATATCGGTGAGCTTCCCGCCATCAGCGGTGATTTCAGCCACGTTGGCGCATTGCAGATGGAGGGGATGAACTTGCGCAGTGGTTCGAATGAATTTCTCACCAGTTTTACCCACTTACGGCTGTTGGATATGTCCAGCAATCGTCTTGAACGGTTACCTCCCGCGATTGCTGACATGTCGCAACTGATGTCACTTGAGCTGATGGACAACCGCATTGCCCTCACGGCAGAAACGGCACAGCAACTGGCCAATCTATCGAACTTGCGAGCACTGAGCTTGCGTAATAACCCCTTGGGCATAAGCCCAGACGTCAGTCAGATGCTTGAATTGCACAGTCTGGATCTGAGCAATACAGGTATTAGCCAGTGGCCCAATGGCCTATGGGCGCTGCCTCATATCGAGTGGGCGAACCTGAGAGACAATGCGATGACCACCATCCCTGACGCTGTGTTTGAGCCGCAATGGACAGCAGGTGCCAACCGGTCGACCACCATTTCCGGAAACCCGATAGATGCTCCAACGCGTGCTCGCCTTGTTGCTTACTGGGCCCAAGGCCACAGTGACTTTGGCTACGGGCCGACAATTGCGCACAGCTTTAATCCGCTTGGCCTTAACGCTCAACTACCGAGGGTGGCGAGTGATCTTTCGCCGTGGTTGCCAGGTAACGCCAGCCCGGCTCAAACCTCGGCCAGAACGCAGCAATGGCAATTGTTGCAAGGCGCAGGTGGGAGCGTCAGGGACTTTTTCGAGACCCTTGCGCTGTTTGTGAATGATCGCAGTCTGAGGAGTGCTCAGGAGTGGGGAAACCTGACACACCGGGTTTGGACACTGATTGATCAAATGCTGACCAATACCGCGCTGCGCGAAACCCTGTTGAACAGGGTTTTCCGTGAAGAGCGAAGCTGCGGGGATGGGGCCATGGTGCTTCTGGAAAACATGGAAGTAGAAGTCCTGGTGCATGAGGCGCTAAACCGTGTGGGGGATGCACAGCGGGGCGCTGAGCTGTTCAGCCTGGCAAGGCGCTTGTTCCGGTTACGCCAGGTTGATCAGCTGTCAGCCGCTGAAGTGGCCCGGCGCGTGGCGGCGGGGGGCAATCCGGATGCCGCTGAAGTGATCCTGTTCTACCGTGTTGAGCTGGCGCAGCCCCTTGATTTACCGACCCAGGCGAGGACGATGCTGTATGCGCCCATTGCTGGCGTCACCCCTCAACAATTAACAGCAGCACGAGACACTGTCCTGGCAATGGAGGGCGGCCCGGCGTTTATGCACGCCATCATGCAGGAAAAATTCTGGCGAAACTTTTTGCTGAACACCTATGCGCAGCGCTTTGCCGCCATCGAGGCCGACTACCAGCGCGACTACACCACACTCTCAGAAGAGACCGGGCTGTCCGAAGAGACTGAGTTACAAAGGGGCAGCGAGCTAACGCTGGCCAGAGATCAACAGATCAACCGGTTGATTGAAGAACTGACGTTACAGGCCTACAACTCACCGAACTGATCAGGTGACAGGGGGAGCCATCCCCCTGTTTACCGTGCAGCCTTCGCTTTGATCGCGACGACGCTCAATAACTGCTCATCCATCAAGGCAAATTGCCCTTCAAGCTCTTTGCCTTGATGCCACTCTTCAGACAAGTCGGTGAGCAGCCGCAAGCGCACCTGGCCGTCTTTTGACCAGCTCAGCACTTCGGCGTGCTCAAAGTAAAAACGCTTGTGCACCAGCGGGTACAAGGCCTTGAACAGGCTTTCTTTGATCGAAAACGTCAGCGTGACGACCAGCGCCTGGTCCTCAACCGTGCCTGCGGCCATGCGTTGCAGCTCATCCGGCGTGAGGATTTCTTTGGCCAAACGTTGAGCGCGATCAAGGCTGAGCCTGTTTTCGAGGTCGATGCCCAACCCCAGCCAGTCACTTTTTAACGCCACCAGTGCCGCCGCACGGCCCTGGCTGTGGGTGATGGCGCCACTGATGTGCCGGGGCCACACGGGGGCGCGGTCTTCACCGATGGCCGGTGTTGCCCGGGTGCCGTCCAGGTGCAGCA
This sequence comes from Pseudomonas sp. HY2-MNA-CIBAN-0224, assembly GCF_040310285.1. Classification (NCBI taxonomy): domain Bacteria; kingdom Pseudomonadati; phylum Pseudomonadota; class Gammaproteobacteria; order Pseudomonadales; family Pseudomonadaceae; genus Pseudomonas; species Pseudomonas sp. HY2-MNA-CIBAN-0224. Next base: position 25,180 of record NZ_JBEOPQ010000042.1, read on the forward strand.
CCGCATCGCGGGCACACAGGCGGCCGGCCAGAAATTCGGCTTGGCGTTTTGCCACTGATCGTTGAATACTCGCAGGCAGGTGCAGACCGCTGCGGGTAAAGTCGTCCGGGGTCAGTTGCGCCGGGTCGAAGGCGGTGCTGCGCCATACGCTACCGGGCAGCGCAATGGGCAAGGGCCAGTCGCAGCCAAGCGGCGTGCAACAGGCTGGCAAGTCTGAAGATCTATTCATGGCGTGCATTCTGCTGGCCTTGTGCTGGCGGTGCAATTGTTCAGAGTGTGTTCAGGGCCTACGCCTTATTCTGTAAAGGCTAGGCTGGTAAATGTATAGGTGGTGGACTCACGTCCTTAGTGACGCGACAGGCTTGGGAGAGCGCGATGAAATTGCTGGTGGTTGAAGATGAGGCGCTGTTGCGCCATCACTTGCAAACCCGTCTGACTGAAAGCGGCCATGTGGTCGAGGCGGTGGCCAATGCCGATGAGGCGTTGTACCAGACCGAGCAGTTCAATCACGATCTGGCGATGATTGATTTGGGTTTGCCGGGTATGGGCGGGCTGGAATTGATTCGTCAGTTGCGGGCGCGGGGCAAGACCTTCCCGATCCTGATCCTCACCGCACGGGGTAACTGGCAAGACAAAGTCGAAGGGCTGGCGGCCGGTGCCGACGATTACGTGGTCAAGCCGTTCCAGTTCGAAGAGCTGGAAGCGCGTCTCAATGCGCTGTTGCGTCGTTCCAGCGGTTTCACCCAGTCGACCATCGTCGCGGGTGGGCTGGTGCTCGACATCAATCGCAAACAAGCGGTGCTGGATGAGAAGCCTCTGCCACTGACCGCCTACGAATACCGGATTCTGGAATACCTGATGCGCCATCATCAGCAAGTGGTGGCCAAGGACCGACTGATGGAACAGCTGTACCCGGATGACGAGGAACGTGATCCGAATGTGATCGAGGTTCTGGTCGGGCGCCTGCGTCGCAAGCTTGAGGGGGAAAGCGGCTTTAAGCCAATCGACACGGTACGCGGCTTGGGGTACCTGTTTACTGAGCGCTGTCGTTGATTCGTTCACTTCGCGTTCGGTTGATGCTGGCGGCCACCTTGTTGGCCGTCCTTTTTATGCTCGCACTGCTGCCGGCCATGCAAGGCGCGTTTAGCCTTGCCCTTAAAGATGCCATCGAGCAGCGCCTGGCCTCGGATGTCACGACGTTGATTTCGGCGGCGAAGGTTGAAAAAAACCACCTCAAAATGCCGACCTTGCTGCCGGATGAGGAACTCAACCTGCCGGACAGCCGCTTGCTGGGCTACATCTATGACCGCGACGGTCGTCTGGTGTGGCGTTCGCGGGCCACGCAAGAAGAAAACATCAATTACAAGCCCCGTTACGACGGGCGCGGTAATGAGTTTGCAAGCATCCGGGAAGACAGCGGTCAGGAATTTTTTGTCTACGACGTTGAGGTGAAATCGCTGGGGGGACGAACGGCGGCGTTCAGTTTTGTGGCGTTGCAACCCATGCGTGAATACAACCTGACACTCGCCGGGCTGCGCGAAAACCTCTACCTGGGGTTTGGTGCAGCGCTATTTGTCCTGCTGGCGTTGCTGTGGATCGGTCTGACGTGGGGGTTACAGGCATTGCGGCGCTTAAGTCAGGAACTGGATGAAATCGAAACCGGCGAACGCGAGAGCTTGAGCGAGCAGCACCCTCGCGAATTGCTGCGTTTAACCGGCTCGCTGAACCGTTTGCTGCAAAGCGAACGTGAACAGCGCTCGCGCTACCGTGATTCTCTGGATGACCTGGCCCACAGTCTGAAAACGCCGTTGGCGGTGTTGCAGGGCGTGAGTGAAAGCATGGCGCAACGCCCCACCGAGCGTGAACAGGCCAAAGTGCTGCAAACCCAGATTGAACGCATGAACCAGCAGATCAGCTATCAATTGCAGCGGGCCAGCTTGCGTAAAAGTGGTCTGGTGCGCCATCAGGTAGAACTGCTGCCGGTGGTTGAAAGCCTGTGTAACACGCTGGACAAGGTCTATCGCGACAAGCAGGTCAAGGTCAGCTACGACATTGCTCCGCTCAGCCATGTGCCGATCGAACAGAACGCCTTGTTGGAGTTGCTTGGCAACTTGCTGGAAAACGCCTACCGGCTATGCCTGCGCCAAGTGCGGGTCAGCCTGCATCGAAATGCCTTGGGCATTGAAGTGTGCGTAGAGGACGACGGGCCGGGCGTGCCCCCCGACCAGCGCGCGCGTATCTTGCAGCGTGGCGAACGGCTGGACCGACAGCATCCGGGGCAGGGCATCGGGTTGGCGGTGGTTAAAGACATCATCGAAAGCTACGACGCCCAACTGACCCTGGACGACTCACCGCTGGGTGGCGCTGCGTTCCGGATTCGCTTCTCGACAGTGTGAATTTAAGCGCACTTGACCTGTGTGGGAGCGGGCTTGCTCGCGATTGGATCGACAACGTGTAACAGGCATACCGGGTTGACTGCATCGCGAGCAAGCCCGCTCCCACACTGTAGCTACAGAGATGGGCTTCGAATTCGTCAGGCGGGTATCCGCCATTTCGCCTGCCGAAAACCCGCCAAAGGGCGGAAATCCGCCAAGCATTGTCCTACAAAGCGCATCATCTATTTCCTACAAGCGCCCGTGCAATAAGCCATTGCAGCGGTTTTGTGCAAAGTGGCCCGTGGCTTGCAAAGAGTGTTGCGAGAGTTGCCGATAGAGCAGCTTGAAACAACAAATCCCTCCAAGTACAGGAGGGTTCGCGCTTTAGGTATCAGCCGTCCCGGATGGAATGACGACGGTGTGATGCACTTGAGGAACTTTGCAATGACGACTCGTCAGCCACTGTACAAATCTCTGTATGTGCAAGTAATCGCAGCGATTGCTATCGGTATCTTGCTGGGCCATTACTACCCTGAAACCGGTGTTGCGCTTAAACCGTTGGGCGATGGCTTTATCAAACTGATCAAGATGGTTATCGCACCCATTATTTTCTGTACGGTTGTGAGCGGTATCGCCGGCATGCAGAGCATGAAGTCGGTTGGCAAGACCGGTGGTTATGCGTTGCTGTACTTCGAAATTGTCTCGACCCTGGCCCTGATCATTGGTCTGGTGGTGGTTAACGTGGTGCAGCCAGGTGTTGGCATGCACATCGACGTGTCCACGCTGGACGCCTCTAAAGTCGCGGCTTACGTTACAGCAGGCGCCGATCAAAGCATCGTTGGCTTCATCCTCAACGTGATCCCGTCGACCATCGTCGGTGCGTTTGCCAACGGCGACATCCTGCAAGTGCTGATGTTCTCGGTACTGTTCGGTTTTGCCCTGCACCGCCTGGGTGCCTACGGCAAGCCGGTGCTGGACTTCATCGACCGCTTCGCTCACGTCATGTTCAACATCATCAACATGATCATGAAGCTGGCGCCACTGGGTGCACTGGGCGCCATGGCGTTCACCATCGGTGCTTACGGTGTGGGTTCGCTGGTTCAGTTGGGTCAACTGATGATCTGCTTCTACGTGACCTGCGTACTGTTCGTACTGCTGGTGCTAGGCAGCATCGCACGCGCTCACGGCTTCAGCGTCGTCAAGCTGATCCGCTACATCCGTGAAGAACTGCTGATCGTACTGGGTACGTCTTCGTCGGAATCGGCACTGCCACGCATGCTGGTGAAAATGGAGCGTCTGGGTGCGAAGAAGTCGGTAGTGGGTCTGGTGATCCCGACCGGTTACTCGTTCAACCTCGACGGTACCTCGATCTACCTGACCATGGCGGCCGTGTTTATTGCTCAGGCCACTGACACCCACATGGACATCACCCACCAGATCACCCTGTTGCTGGTGCTGTTGCTGTCGTCCAAAGGGGCGGCGGGTGTCACCGGTAGCGGCTTTATCGTACTGGCGGCGACCTTGTCGGCTGTAGGCCACTTGCCGGTAGCTGGCCTGGCGCTGATTCTGGGTATCGACCGCTTCATGTCCGAAGCCCGCGCCCTGACCAACCTGATCGGTAACGCTGTAGCGACTCTGGTTGTGGCCAAGTGGGTTAAAGAGCTGGACGTCGACGTGATGCAGCGCGAGCTGGCGTCGGGCGGTAGCCCGCTGGACAACACCCTGCCTGAAGACGATCAACTGGTTGCTGAAGGCCAGATGCCGTCGCAAGTCATGAAGTAACGTTAAGCGCCTGAAAAACCCATCTTCGGATGGGTTTTTTTATGGGTGTTATTCGACCCGGGCCTCGCCACTGAACACCAGCGTCTGGCGGCAGCGGCGGCACAGGTAGCGCCGGCCTTGCTTGACCAGGTTATGGCGCTGGGCGCTGAAGGGGAAGTCGCTGTCGGGGCATGGGCAGCGGTAGATGTAGCGCGTTGCGGTGCGTCGCTTGATCGCGTAGGTGTGGCAGCGGTTAGGCGGCAACTCGTAAACCCCGCGCATGATCAACTGCCATTCCTCGCCATGGGGCGCGATGCGGTCGCCAAACAATTGGTGGGCAATCAGGTGTGCCACTTCATGGGGGACAGTTTGCTTGAGAAAGTCTTCGCTGTTTTCACGGTACAGCTGCGGGTTGAAACGCAGCAGGTTCTCATGCAAGTGGGCGACTCCGGCCTTTTGGCCGCGCAGCTTGAAGCTGACTATAGGGCGCTTGAAAGGCCGCTTGAAAAACACTTCGGCCTGTTTGAAACAGTCTTCGACGCGGGTGTTGAGTAACTCGGGCATGCGGTTCGGGTCTCCAGAGGCGGCGATTATGCCGCAAGCGGAAAGGGTTCCGAAGCGCTTGGCGCTGAATGGTCTGCCCCCCTCACTGTAGGAGCGAGCTTGCCTCGCGATCTTTTGATCTTCAAAAGATCGCGAGCACCTTTAAAGCAGGCTCAGGAGATATACGTCGGACCAATCCCCAACCCCCAAACGATCACGCTGAACGCGATAATCGCCACCAGCACCACCAGACCCACGGCCAGGATCGAGCTTGAAAACAAAAAGCCTTCATCCGGGTCGATATTCATCACGGTCGGTACGCCCACGAACAACAGGAACACCGTGTAGCAAATGGCCGCCGTGCCCACCAGCAACGCCAGCCACATTTGTGGGTACAGCGCTGCGAGCCCGGCTATGAACAAGGGGGTTGCCGTATAGGTGGCAAACGCCACGCAGCGGGCCATGCTCGGCACGGCATCGTAGGTGCGGGCCATCCAGTGGATAAAACTCGCCATGACGCCAACGCCCACCAGCATCGCCAGGTAAGACAGGGCGCTCATCCACAGCGCGCTGTCGAGGGTGAGCATGACCGGCGGATTACCGCCGATCTTCCAGCCCACCTGGGTGGTACCGATAAACGCGCAAACCACCGGGATCGCCGCCAGGATCAAGGTGTGGGTGAGGTAGATGCGGCTGACGCTTTTTTCGGCGTCGACACGGATCTCGCGCCACTCTTGATCAGGGTGGGTAAAGAGACCTAGAACGTGATGGATCATGGCGCTCACTCCTGTTTCAAACGCATCGTCCTTGGTAGGGTTTCCCGCGGCCGCGCACGGGCACACACGCCTCTGGTGTGCAGGTGCAGGGCCTGAATTGAGTATAGAAACCCTTGTACCGGACCGCCCTAGTCCTTTAGAGCTAATCACTTTGTTAGGTCTAGGCTTATCGCGATGTGGTCTAAGTGGGGGCGGGGGTTCGTGTGCGCGGTTTTTTTAAGTAAAATGCCCGGCTTTTGGTCTTAACTCGCGGAATTGAAGCGCTATGGGCACTCTCTCGGTCTCTCAACTTAAACTCCAGAAACGCCTGCGCCGATTGACCGGTGAGGCGGTGGCTGACTTCAACATGATTGAAGACGGCGACAAGGTGATGGTGTGCCTGTCGGGCGGTAAAGACAGTTACACGCTGCTGGATGTGCTGCTGCACCTGCAAAAGGTCGCGCCGATCCAGTTCTCGATCGTGGCCGTGAACATGGACCAGAAACAGCCGGGCTTCCCGGAAGATGTGCTGCCGGCGTACCTCAAGTCGCTGGGCGTTGAGTACCACATCGTCGAAAAAGACACGTACTCGGTGGTCAAGGAACTGGTTCCGGAAGGCAAGACCACCTGTTCGCTGTGCTCGCGCCTGCGCCGTGGCACCTTGTACACCTTCGCCGACGAAATCGGCGCGACCAAAATGGCCTTGGGTCATCACCGTGATGACATCGTCGAGACGTTCTTCCTCAACATGTTCTTCAACGGCACCCTCAAGGCGATGCCGCCCAAGTTGCGCTCCGACGACGGGCGTAACGTGGTGATTCGCCCGCTGGCGTACTGCAACGAGAAGGACATTCAGGCCTACTCGGATTTGCAGCAGTTCCCGATTATTCCGTGCAACCTCTGCGGCTCGCAGGAAAACCTGCAACGCCAGGTGGTCAAAGACATGCTGCAAGAGTGGGAACGCAAGAACCCGGGCCGCACCGAAAGCATCTTCCGCAGCCTGCAACACGTGAACCCGTCGCAACTGGCGGACCGCAACCTGTTTGATTTTGCCAGCCTGAAGATCGACGAAACCGCGACCCCGCGTTTCGTTAATCTGTTGAACCTCTAAGCCCGCTCACGGCTCTGAACCCCATGTGACACCCCACTGACCCGGAGGAGAGGGCATGCGCGACTATAAATGGCTGCACGAATATTGTTTGAACCGTTTTGGTTCGTCCGCCGCGCTGGAAGCCGAGTTGCCCGTTCCTCGCACGCCTGCGCAACTGCGCCAGATCCCGGACGACCGTTACCTGTCGACCCTGGCGCTGCGGGTGTTTCGTGCCGGGCTCAAGCACAGCGTGGTGGACGCCAAGTGGCCGGTGTTTGAAGAAGTGTTCTTCGGTTTCGACCCGGAAAAAGTCGTGCTGATGGGCGCAGAGCACCTGGAGCGACTGATGCAGGACGCGCGGATCATTCGCCACTTGGGCAAGCTCAAGAGCGTGCCGCGCAATGCCCAGTTGATCCTCGACATTGCCCACGAACACGGCAGCTTCGGCGCGTTTATCGCCGACTGGCCGGTGACCGACATTGTCGGCTTGTGGAAGTACCTGGCCAAACACGGTAACCAGCTGGGCGGCCTGTCGGCGCCACGCTTCTTGCGCATGGTTGGCAAAGACACTTTTGTGCCGAGCTATGACGTTGTGGCGGCGCTCAATGCGCAAAAGCTGGTAGACAAAGTACCGACCAGTCTGCGCGACCTGGCGATTGTGCAAGACGCGTTCAACCAGTGGCACGCTGAAAGCGGTCGGCCGATGTGCCAGTTGTCGCAGATGCTGGCGTTTACCGTGAATCACTAATCACGAGATAGCGGGGCGGTGATAGGCGGTTTGTCAGGTTATTTACGGTTTGTCTGATTCTGGATAATATGTCTGGGTCTGCTCACTCGTCGAGGACCTGTTGCCATGCCAATCACTCTGCCCACCTATCAAGCGGTCGTCGACGCGTCGAAGCGGCTCGAAGGGGTCGCCAACGTGACCCCTGTTCTGACCTCACGCACGCTTGATAACGACATCGGCGCGCAGGTGTTTTTCAAATGTGAAAACTACCAGCGCACCGGTTCTTTCAAGTTCAGGGGCGCGTACAACTCGCTGGCTAAATTCACTGACGCCCAGCGTCAGGGCGGCGTGGTTGCGTTTTCGTCGGGCAATCACGCCCAAGGCATTGCGCTGGCAGCGTCGTTGCTGAAGATCCCGGCGATCATTGTCATGCCCACGGATGCCCCCGCCGCCAAGGTGGCGGCAACCAAGGGCTACGGCGCCGAGGTGATTTTCTACGACCGTTACACCCAGGACCGCGAAGCGATCGGCAAGGCGTTGGCCGCTGAGCGCGGCATGACGTTGATCCCGTCCTACGATCACCCGGACGTATTGGCCGGGCAGGGCACGGCGGCCAAGGAACTGTTCGACAGTGTCGGCCCGCTGGACGCGCTGTTTGTCGGCCTGGGCGGTGGCGGCATGCTCTCGGGCACCACGCTGTCGACCCGCGCGCTGTCACCCGATTGCACCCTGATCGGGGTTGAGCCGCAAGCCGGTAATGACGGTCAGCAGTCGTTCAATTCAGGGGTGATTGTTCACATTGATACTCCCGACACCCTTGCCGATGGTGCGCAAACCCAGCACCTGGGGCAGTACACATTCCCGATTATCCTCAACGGTGTTAACCGGATCGTCACGGTGACCGATGAAGAGCTGGTCTGGGCCATGAAGTTCTTTGCTGAACGCATGAAAATGGTGGTCGAACCCACCGGCTGCCTGGGGTTGGCGGCCGTCAGAAAATACAAGGCTGAGCTTCAGGGGCAGCGTGTCGGCGTGATGATTACGGGCGGCAATATCGACATCGAGAAACTCGGCACACTTCTGCAGTCCTGAACCCCTAACGCTCTCTCACGCAGGTGATCCATGAACATCATAAGCACGGATGCGGCGTCGCCCCCGGCTGGCCATTATTCGCAAGCCATAAGCCACCAAGGCACGCTGTATATCTCGGGGCAACTGCCGGTTAGCCCCTCTGGCGCTCACAACCTCGACGCGTCGTTTGCTGAGCAGGCACAGATTGCGCTGAATAACCTGCTGGCCATTCTCAAGGCGGCGGGCGGCGAGCCGAGTGATTTGCTCAAAGTGACGGTTTACGTTGCCGGTGTGCAGCACTGGCCGGCCTTTGATCAGGTTTACGCGCAGCGGTTGGGCAGCCATCGCCCGGCACGTGCCGTGGTGCCGGTGCCGGAGTTGCATCATGGTTACCTGGTTGAGATTGAGGCGTTAGCGCGTGTCGCTGTACACAGTGGCGCGGGACACGCCGAGGTGTGAGGCCACGGTCTCCATGGCTTTTCTGATGTCCAGCAGGCCCGCGTCTTTCAGTTCCTGTAGCAGCACTCTGCGGTCAGCCGCCTTGAGGGTGCGGGGCGTGGTGGCCAGGCGCGCAGCAAACTGATCGATCCGCGCCCGGATGGTCTCTGCGCCGCTGGGCTCAAGGGTTTCGTGCGGGCGTTCGCCGTGAAAGGCGCCGAACTGCTCGAGCATGCCCTGCAGCCCTTTGAACAGGGTCAGGTCGATGTTCATGCACAGCGCGGCCACGTAACGCCCCGAAGAATCCTTGATGCCGATCGAGGTGCTCTTGACCTGGCGACCGTCCTTGAACTGATTGGGGTAGTTGGCAATCACCTGCGGGTAGGCCGGGTCGGCAATGCGCGCCAGCCCCAGCTCGGTTGCCGGGTCCCCGACGGCCCTGCCGGACAGATTGTTGTGAATGGCCAGAATGGCATGCTCGGGGTCGCGCAGATCATGCAAAACCACCTCGCAAAAGGGGCTGAACGTTTGGCTCAAGCCTTCTGCGATGTGCTCCATCTGACTGATGAGCGCCAGTTGCTCGGGGGTAGTGCGCTTCATGTTGAAGATTTCCAGCGTCAATAAACGGTTTCAATGAGGGGACGATAACAGCCTAGGCGCGGCTTTTCTCCGGGCCTTTGGATTTGAATGACTCATTCAGGAACGAGGCCAGCGCCTGGACTTTGCGCGACCTGTTTTTACGCGGCGGGATAAGCAGCAAAATCGGCGCGGTGTCGAACGCCCAGTCGCTTCGAGGCGCTGGATGAAAGCGGCGAGGCCCGCCCATGGCCCCGCCACAACGGCTGGTGAGGGTTTGGTGCTTACTCACCCGCCAGGCGGCGATCCAATTGGTAGCGCCAACGCACAAACAGCAGCGCACTGACGAACACCGCTACGCTGGCGGCGATTTCCAGCAGGCCGAACAGTTGACGGTTCGGATCGAATGCCGCCAGCGCGCCCTTGAGCAGGTACAAGTTCACCACGTAGCAGGTGAACGAGTGCCCGCGCGGGCTGCCCTTGAGCATGCCGGGCACGAGGATCAGCAGCGGCACCAGTTCAATCAGCAAGATCACCCAGGGCCGTGCGCCGTGCAGGTTGGCGAACACCAGGTAATACACGCACAACAAGCCGATCAGGCCGAAAAAGCACGCCAGGCTCACGCCGCGCATCAACCGCACGCGGGGCGTGAGCCACTCAATCGGCGGCAACACCTTGGGCTTTTTAGCCACGCGGGCTCTCCAGCTTCTGGGCGGTAGCCGCCAAGCGCAGCCCCAGCGCCCGGCACAGGGCGATTTCGTGCTCATCGAGCTTGCGTTTGCCGTCAGCCCCGGCGTGATGGCTCGGGCCGTACGGCGTGCCGCCACCGGTGGTGTTGAGCAGCGCCGACTCGCTGTAAGGCAGACCGGTGATCAGCATGCCGTGGTGCAGTAACGGCATGATCATCGACAGCAGGGTGGTTTCCTGGCCGCCGTGCAGGCTGGCGGTGGAGGTGAACACGCCTGCGGGTTTACCCACCAGTGCGCCGGTCAGCCACAGGTTGCTGGTGCCGTCCAGAAAGTACTTGAGTGGCGCGGCCATGTTGCCGAAGCGGGTCGGGCTGCCCAGCGCCAGGCCTGAGCAGTTTTTCAGGTCATCGAGGCTGGCGTACAGCGCGCCGTCCTCAGGAATGCTCGGGGCCACGGCTTCGCACTCGGCAGAGATCGCCGGTACGGTGCGCAGGCGCGCTTCAATGCCGCCTTGCTCAATGCCGCGAGCAATGTGCCGGGCCATTTCGGCAGTGGCACCGTGGCGGCTGTAAAACAGCACCAGGATATAAGGCGCGCTCATGGCAGGATCTCCAGAACCTTTTCCGGTGGTCGGCCAATCACTGCTTTGTCACCGGCAACCAGAATCGGCCGTTCGATGAGCTTGGGGTGGGCTGCCATTGCCGCGATCAGTTGCTCTTCGCTGAGGCTGGCGTCGACCAGGTTCAAGGCTTTGTATTCGTCCTCGCCTGAGCGCAGCAATTGGCGTGCGCTGAGGCCCAGTTTGCCCAGCAGGCTGCGCAGTTGCGTGGCCTCCAGCGGGGTGTCAAGGTAGCGCACCACGGTCGGTGCCAGGCCGCGGGCTTCGAGAATCTCGAGCGCAGCGCGTGATTTAGAGCAGCGCGGATTGTGATAAAGCGTCAGATCAGTCATGAGCGGGTCGCTTCTTGCGTAAGGTGGCGGGTATTCTACTCGCCTCACAGGCGTGTCTGAACCGTGTGCGGTCATTGGTCGCCTGTTAATGTCTTTTGTTGGCTTAAATGAGAAGGAACAGCACATGTTCAAGCGACTGTTGGCGGCCACTGCCGTCGCCGCTACGTTATTGCTCGCCGGGTGCGGGAATGATTACGGGGTCGATCAACATGGAGAGAAGGTCGCGTCCGAACGTCTGGACAAGCAATGGAAAGTGATCAACTACTGGGCCGAGTGGTGCGGGCCGTGCCGCGTTGAAATCCCTGAGCTGAATGCGCTGGAAGGCCAGTTGCAGGGGCAGTCGGTGGGTTTGTTCGGGGTTAACTTTGACGGTTTGCAGGGCAAGGAACTGAACGATGCCAGCACCGCGCTGGGCATCACCTTTACCGTATTGGCCCAAGACCCGGCCGACACCTTTGACCTGCCGCGCAGTGAAGCCTTGCCGGTGACCTACATCATCGATGACAAGGGCAAGGTCCGCGCCCAGTTGCTGGGCGAACAAACCGCAGCGGGGATCCTGGCCAAGTTGAAGGAATTGAAGGGCTAGGCCATGCGTACGCAATAAAACTGTAGGAGCGAGCTTGCCTCGCGATCTTTTGATCTTGATTGTTGATAGGGTTTTGCGCGCCCGGACGTAGCCTCGCAAAGCTCGTCAACTGCTACAGCTGCCGCAGGCTGCGATCTTTTGATGTTGAAGATCGCAGCCTACGGGTCAGCTATCTTCAGGCCACAGCCGCAACGGCAGGCCTTCAGCCGGCCAGAAACGTACTTGCTCAATCGGCGAGATGTCCCAGCGTTCGACTGTCTGCAAGGCCTTGAAGAACCGTTGTTCTTGCTCCATCAACGCCGGGGCGCAGGCTTTGCGGGTGCTGCCGACCGGGCCAAAGGTCAGCTTGTCACCGTCCAGGGTGTACGGCGCAAACCAGTGGTTACAACCGCCATTGCCATAGGCGCGGCCGCCTTCGTCGAAGGTCACGGTCAGGTGGCTGTAGTCCATCAACGGACGCTCACCAATCCATTCGACCACGTAAGCATGGTTGCGCTGCAATTGCGCGGAGTGCCCTGCGCAGCCCACCAGGCTGGCGCCCAGCATGGCCAGCAGGAACCCGCGTTTCATAGCGCAGCCTTTTGGCATTGCGGGCACAGGTGTTTGCTGCCTTCAGTGCTCCAGCCCAGCTCGGCAATCCGCGCGCTGGCCGCAGGCTTTTGGGCCTTGGTGCCCAGTTTGGCGTCGACCGCGAACTCGAATTTCAGTTCTTTGGCGCAGCCGTCACAGTTGACTTGCCATTCGTGAATCGCCAGCTCACCGAATACCGGGCCTTTGGCCACGGCCACCCACTGACCGCGCGGGTTGATCAAGTGACGCACTTTTTCGACGTTCAGGCGCATGGACAAGTCCTTGCTGCCTTTGAGGGTCACGATCAGTACGTCGCCGTGCTGAATGGAGCCGCCGTTGCCGGTGACTTGATAACGGCCCGGCATCAATGCGCGGCATTCAATCAAGGTGTGCTGCGGGCTAAGCAGGTTGTAGCGGAAATCGTGTTCGACCATGGGTCCTCCAAATAGGCCGCTATGCTATCAACCTTCGACCAGGTTTTGTGGGGTGCCTTCACGCCAGGCGGCGATATTGTCCAGCGTGGTACTGGCAATCGCGCTCAGCGCCTCGCGGGTCAGAAAGGCCTGGTGCGCGGTGATGATCACATTCGGGAAGGTCAGCAGGCGCGCCAGCACGTCGTCTTGCAAGGGCAGGTCGGAGCGGTCTTCGAAGAACAACTGGGCTTCTTCTTCGTACACGTCCAGGCCCAAATAGCCCAACTGGCCGCTTTTCAGCGCTTCGATCAGGGCCGGCGTATCAACCAGCGCACCGCGCCCGGTGTTGATCAGCATGGCGCCCTGTTGCAGGGTGGCCAGTGACTCGCGGTTGATCAGGTGCTTGTTATCGGCAGTCAGCGGGCAATGCAGGCTGATGATGTGCGAACTGGCGAGCAACTGCGCGAGGCTCACGTATTCGGCGCCCAGTGCCACCAGTTCGGCATTGGGGTAGGGGTCAAAGCACTGCAGCTTGCAACCAAAACCGGCCATGATTTTGCCGAAGGTGGCGCCGATCTGTCCGGTGCCGACGATACCGACGGTTTTGCCCACCAGATCAAAGCCGGTCAGGCCGTGCAGGGTGAAGTCGCCTTCGCGGGTGCGGTTGTAGGCGCGGTGCAGGCGACGGTTAAGCGCCAGAATCAACGCCACGGCGTGTTCCGCCACCGCGTGTGGCGAGTACGCCGGTACCCGCACCACGCTCAGCCCCAGGCGTTTGGCCGCCGCCAGGTCAACATGGTTGTAACCGGCGGAGCGCAGGGCGATCAGGCGCGTGCCTCCAACTGCCAGTTGCTCAAGCACCGGGGCGCTCAAGTCGTCATTGATAAACGGGCAGACCACTTCATAGCCATGGGCCAGCGCGGCGGTGTCGAAGCTCAGGCGCGCCGGTTGAAAGTGCAGTTCAAGGTCGCCGGGCTGTGTGGCGGCGGTAAAACTGTCCTGATCGTAGGTCTGGCTGCTGAAAAGAATCGTGCGCATCAGTGCTTCCTTGGCAATGGGTGATACCGCAAACAGGGGTTACGCCGAGCTGCGCGCTTCTTGCGCCAGACGCAAAATTGCCTGGTCGAGTTCTTCGAGGGCAGCGTCGGCGGCCGGGCTTTCTTGTTTGAGCAGGGTTTCGCTGCGCTGACAGGCACCGCGCAATTGCGGCACGCCGCAGTAACGGGTCGCGCCGTGCAAGCGGTGTACGCGCTCGATCAAGGCCACGGCGTCGTTGTCTTCGCGGGCCTGAAGGATGGCCAGGCGGTCGGTTTCCAACGATGCCAGCAACATCGACAGCATGTCGGCGGCCAGATCGGCCTTGCCCGCCGCCAGACGCAAGCCTTCCTCGGCATCGAGCACCGCCAGTTTGTTGGCTTGGCGCACGGGCTCCTGGGGGCCGTCGCTGCCTTGATTGCGCAAGGCCAGGCCGGTCCACTTCAGCACCACTTGCGCCAGTTGGCGTTCGCTGATGGGTTTGGTCAGGTAATCGTCCATGCCGCTTTGCAGCAAGGCGCGCTTCTCGTTGGCCATCGCATGGGCGGTCAGCGCGACAATCGGCACCGGCGTCGATTGGCGCTGTTGCTCCCACTGGCGCAGCACCTCGGTGGTTTCGCGGCCATCCATGCCGGGCATTTGCACGTCCATCAGGACCAGATCGAAGTCTTCGGCCTTGAACGCATCGACGGCGGCGTAACCGCTGTCAACGGCCGTGACCTTGGCGCCCATGTCTTCGAGCAGGGTTTGTACCAGCAGCAGGTTGGCGGGGTTGTCATCCACGCACAAAATTCGCGGCGCCCGGCTGGCCAGTATCTCGCCGGGCTCGTGACGGGTTTGCTGCGGGTTGATGAGTTCAATCAGCGAGCGACGCAATTTGCGCGTGCAGGTCGGCTTGGCCTGGAGCTGGTTGTGGGGGTTGGGCACGGCGGTATTGAACAGCGCCAGCTCCGTGGTCGGGCACAGCACCATGACCTTGCAGCCCAGGTGCTCAAGGTCCCAGATGTGCTGGTTGAGGCGCTCTGGCGGGATGTCATGGGCCGTCACCCCCAGCACCGCCAGCTCAATCGTGTTTTCGGTTTGGTGGGCGGTGGTCACGCCGTTGGTGAGGTTGTCCAGGGTCAGGTACGGGGTCACGCTCAAGCCGCAATCTTCAAGCTGGTGGAGCATGGCCTGGCGGGCCAGGTCGTGTTTTTCCAGCAAGGCCACGCGGTGGCCGAGCAACGGCGCAACGGGCAGGTCTTCAATATCATCATGGGCTTTGGGCAGGTTGACGCTGATCCAGAACACAGAGCCTTCACCCGGCTGGCTTTCGACGCCAATCTCGCCGCCCATTTGCTCCACCAGACGCTTGGAAATGACCAGGCCCAAACCGGTCCCGCCGGTTTGGCGCGACAACGAATTGTCAGCCTGACTGAAGGCCTGGAACAGCGCCCGCACATCCTGATTGGTCAGGCCGATGCCGGTGTCTTGCACGCTGATGCGCAGTTGTACGCCGCCGCTGGTTTTGTTGTCGTCGTCATCTTCAAGCATGGCCCGCACGGCGATCGTGCCTTCGCGGGTGAACTTGATCGCGTTGTTAACCAGGTTGGTGAGGATCTGCTTGAGCCGCAGCGGGTCGCCCACCAACGACAGCGGCGTATCGCGGTACACCAGGCTGACCAGCTCCAGGCCTTTCTCGTGGGCCGAGGGGGCGAGCATGGTCAGGGTGTCCTGGAGCAAATCGCGCAGGTTGAACGGGGTGCTGTCGAGCACCAGCTTGCCGGCTTCGATTTTCGAGAAGTCGAGAATCTCGTTGATGATGCCGAGCAGGTTGTCGGCCGACTTTTCGATGGTGTGCAGGTAATCGAACTGGCGAGGGGTGAGTTCGCTTTTTTGCAGCAGGTGGGTGAAGCCCAGAATGCCATTGAGCGGTGTACGGATTTCGTGGCTCATGTTGGCCAAAAATTCTGACTTGATGCGGCTGGCCTCAAGGGCTTCCTTGCGCGCCAGGTCGAGTTCCAGGTTCTGGATTTCGATGGTTTCGAGGTTTTGGCGTACGTCTTCGGTGGCTTGGTCGACGCTGTGTTGCAGCTCTTCCTGCGCGTTCTGCAAGGTTTCGGCCATGCGATTGATGCCCGAGGCCAGCTCGTTCAGCTCCTGGCTGCCCAGTTCTGGCAGGCGGGTTTGCAACTGGCCGTCCTTGAGTTGGGACACGGCTTGCTTGATTTGGTCCAGCGGTGAATTGATCGTGCGGCTCATGCGCAAGGCCAGCAGGGTGGTCAGCACCAGACCGGTGGCGATCAACAGCAGGCTGGCGAACAGGCTGCGGTAGCCGCGCAACAGCATGTTGTGGTGCGACAGTTCTAGTTCGACCCAGCCCAGCAAACGGTGGGCTTCATTGGGGATGACGTCGCCCGCCAGGTTGCGGTGGCGGCCAAATACCGGGAGCAAATAGCGCGTGGCATCGCTGTCGGTGCGTTGCAGCAATTGCGAACTGTTGCCCATCGGCGCCTGATTGAGCATGGTCGGCCCGGCGTGGGCCAGCGGCTCGTGATTGGCGCTCAAAAACCCCACGGCGCGCACGTCTTGCTGGTCAAGGGACTCGCTGGCGATACGTTGCAGCAGGGCGGTGTCATGCCGACCCATGGCGGGCGCAACCAGCGGTGCGAGTTGCTCGGCGATCATTTCACCGCGTTGCAGCAACTGTGATTCCAGTTCTGATTGCTGCAGCCACGTGAAGTAGCTCCCCAGCACGACCGCCATCAAGGTGACGGGCAGCAAGGTCAGCAGCAATACGCGGCCTTTTATCCCGAGGTTTTTCAGCACACCACTCTCCAGCCCGGCATTGATCAATGCATCCTTATGACGTTCGTTATAGATCAGCTCGCAGTGTAGCCATTTGATACGTGGCAAATCTTTGTAAATTTACATCCAGTGCGAACAGCGCCCCCTTAAAGGCAATGCAACGGCCATGCCGGTTGCTCGTGCAGGCTCAATCTTGAATAATCAGCGATTGAGAATGACTAGCAGACGTTAATGAATCCCGTAGCCGTTCAGCCCTCGCGCCTTTTGGCCATTGAAGACGACCCCGTTCTGGGCACCTATTTGCATGAGCAATTGGTGCGCTGCGGGTTTGAGGTGGTGTGGTGCCAAAACGGCCAGGAAGGCTTGAACCGCGCCAGAGATGAACACTTTGATGTGGTGCTGATGGACATCTTGTTGCCGGGCATGAATGGCCTGCAGGTGCTCACGCAGTTGCGCCAGACCCATGCCCTGCCGGTGATTTTGATGTCGGCGCTGGGGGCGGAGGCCGACCGCATCAGCGGGTTTCAGCTGGGCGCCGATGACTACCTGCCCAAGCCGTTCAGCATGGCTGAGTTGCGTGTGCGGATTCAGGCGATCTTGCGCCGGGTGGCGCTGGACCGCATGCCGCACCAAGCGACGGTGTTGGCCGAAAGCGCGCTGGTGCTCGATGAAGACGCGGCCGACGCCCGTTACGGTCAGCAGTGGGCCGGGTTGACCCGCAGTGAATACCGCTTGCTCGACACCCTGCAACGCAACGCTGACGAGGTGTTGAGCAAGCCGTTCCTTTATCAGCAAGTGTTGCAGCGTGGCTATTCAGCCCATGACCGCAGCCTGGACATGCACATCAGCCAAATCCGTCGCAAGCTCAAGGCCATCGGCTATCACGAGCGGGAAGTGCGCACGGTGTGGGGCAAAGGCTATGTGTTGAGCGCCAGCGATGCGCTCTAAGTTGCCCGGTAAACACTCGTTATTCTGGAAGCTGGCGTGTTTGCTGGTGGCTTTCTGCTTGTTGATGATCTGGCTCAGTTGGTCCTGGGGCCGCTACATGGACAAACGCACCGGCTATTTAACCGATGAGGCCAAGAGCACGCTGATAGGTTATGCCGGTGAAGCCGAACAGGCCTGGAACTGCGGCCAGCAAACCGGCGTCGATCAATGGCTGCAAGCCTTCGGCAAAACCGAGCGGGGCTGGGTCGGCGTGCTCGGCCCGGATTTGCAGTCGCTGAGCAGTTACCCGTTGAGAGACCAGGAAGCACAGCGCATGACTTTTTTGCGCGGGCTGGACTGGCCCATCAGCCATATCAACCGCGTGCGCCCGTGGATCAAAGTGCCGTTCCCCAAAGACCCGTCTGCCGGATATCTGGTGATTGAACTGCCGCAGCGCTACATGCCGGGGCTTTCGCAATTGATCTGGCGGTTTTTGATTAATGGCGTGATCCCCGGAGTGTTCACCCTGCTGCTGTGCGTGGGCCTGTACCGGCTGTTGATTGTGCCGCTGAACCAGCTGCGTGAGCAGGCCAATGCCTGGCGTGCCGATCAGTTGGGCGTGCGGCTGTCGAGCCAGACCACCAGCCGTCAGGACGAACTGGGCGAATTGGGCCGCGCGTTTGACCAAATGTCCGAGCGCTTGCAGACCACAGTCAACCAGCAGCAACAGTTGCTGCGCGACTTGTCCCACGAACTTCGTACACCGTTGAGCCGATTGCGCGTGGCCTGCGACAGCGAACAGGGTGTTGAAGCTCTGCGCGAGCGCTTGAGCCGCGAAGTGGACGGCATGCAACGGCTGGTTGAAGACACCTTGCAACTGGCCTGGCTGGATGCCGAGCGCGGGCCGCTGCCGGTCGAAGACATCCAGATCCAGGCGTTGTGGGAGATGCTCACCGAAAACGCGCGTTTTGAAAGCGGCTGGCCCCAGGCGCGGCTGCCGTGCAACCTCGACGCCAACTGCTGGGTCAAAGGCCACCTCAACAGCCTGGCGCAGGCGCTGGAAAACATCCTGCGCAACGCCATTCGGCATTCCCCGGCAGAAAGCACCGTTAGCCTCAATGGCCAGCGTGAAGGCGATGAGTGGCACCTGTGGCTCGACGACCAGGGCGGCGGTGTGGCCCCAGAAGCCCTTGAGCGCATCTTTGCCCCGTTTACCCGTCTCGACGGTTCACGCCCTGGTGATGGCGGCTTTGGCCTGGGCCTGAGCATCGCACGCAACGCCTTGCGCCTGCAGGGCGGCCGCTTATGGGCGCAAAACACCGAACACGGGCTGCGCGTGCACCTGCGCCTGCCCATCGCAGACCCGCCCCACCTGTAGGAGCGAGCTTGTCTCGCGAACTTTTCACGATCAAAAGATCGCGAGGCAAGCTCGCTCCTACAAACTTTATTCCTTCTGCTTATAGCCTTTAGCCATAAGCTTCACACTTTGCGTGATATGGGCTCTCGGTGTTTGTCGGTATGATGTGCGACCCCGCAGTCTGGATTGCGAATACGCCATGACCTTGCAGTACCCAACTATCGCCGATTGCATCGGTAACACGCCGCTGGTGCGCTTGCAGCGCCTGCCTGGCAACACCACGAATACTTTATTGCTCAAGCTCGAAGGGAATAACCCTGCGGGCTCGGTCAAGGACCGTCCTGCGCTGTCGATGATCACCCGCGCCGAAACGCGTGGGCAGATCCAGCCTGGCGATACCTTGATCGAGGCCACCTCGGGCAATACCGGGATTGCCTTGGCCATGGCCGCAGCGATCAAGGGTTACAAGATGATCCTGATCATGCCGGACAACTCCAGTGCCGAGCGTAAGGCCGGGATGACCGCCTACGGCGCCGAGCTGATTCTGGTCAGCCAGGAAGAGGGCATGGAAGGGGCCCGCGACCTCGCCGACAAGCTGCAGGCCGAAGGCCGTGGCAAGGTCCTCGACCAGTTCGCCAACGGTGACAACCCTGAGGCGCACTACACCAGCACGGGCCCTGAGATCTGGCGTCAGACCCAGGGCACGATCACCCATTTCGTCAGCTCGATGGGCACCACGGGCACCATCATGGGTGTTTCGCGCTACCTCAAAGAGCAAAACCCTAACGTGCAGATCGTCGGTTTGCAGCCGATGGAAGGCGCGGCCATTCCGGGCATTCGCCGCTGGCCGACCGAATACCTGCCGAAAATCTATCAAGCCGAACGGGTTGACCGGATTGTCGACATGGCCCAGCGCGAAGCCGAAGACGTGATGCGTCGTCTGGCCCGCGAAGAAGGCATTTTCTGCGGCGTGTCCTCGGGTGGTGCGGTAGCCGCCATGCTGCGCCTGTCGCAAGAAGTCGAAAACGCCGTGATTGTCGGCATCATCTGCGACCGTGGCGACCGCTACCTGTCGACTGGCCTTTACGATGCGCCCAACTGATGGCTAAGCAAGAGAGAGGCCTGCGCTTCCAGCCCGCTGGCGGCACCAAGGCCCCGCAAGTGCCTACGGGTAAAAAACAGCGTTTGAGTATCGAACGCCTGGCCAACGACGGCCGTGGTATTGCCTTTATTGAAGGGCGCACCTGGTTTGTCTCGGGGGCTTTGGCTGGTGAAGAAGTCGAAGCCCGGGTGCTGGGGGCACACGGCAAAGTGGTCGAGGCGCGCACTGAGCGGGTCTTCACCGCCAGCGCCAGCCGTCGCGAGGCGCCGTGTAAGTTGGCCGGCAAGTGCGGTGGGTGCAGCGTGCAACATCTGCCTCATGACGAGCAGCTTGCACTGAAACAGCGCATGCTCGCCGAGCAACTGACCCGCGTGGCCGGTGTTGAGCCCGACGAATGGGCAGCGCCGTTGACCGGGCCAGAATTTGGCTATCGCCGCCGGGCCCGCATCGCGGTGCGCTGGGACTCAAGGGCCAAGCGGCTGGACGTCGGCTTTCGGGCTGCCGGCAGTCAGGACATCGTCGCCATCGACCACTGTTTGGTGCTGGTACAGGCTTTGCAACCTATCATGAGCGGGCTGCCGGCCATGCTGCGCCAATTGAGCAATCCGAAGGCCCTGGGGCATGTCGAGTTGTTCAGCGGTTCGGCGAATGCCGTGTTGCTGCGCCATATGGCGCCGCTCAGCGCTGCTGACTTGCAGGTTTTACAGAATTTTTGCGCCACCCATCATGCCCAGTTGTGGCTACATGGCGATGGCGAGCCGCAACCGGTCGATTTGACGCAGACCTTGGGCTACCGTTTACAGCAGTGGGACCTGGAACTGGCCTACCGGCCGGGTGACTTTGTTCAGGTCAATGCCGGGGTTAACGAAGCCATGGTTGCGCAAGCGCTGGAGTGGCTGGCGCCGCAGGCTGACGAACGGGTTCTTGACTTGTTCTGTGGGCTGGGTAATTTCGCATTACCCTTGGCGCGTCAGGTACACCAAGTGGTGGCCGTCGAGGGTGTTACGACCATGGTCGAACGCGCCGCGCAAAACGCGGTCAGTAACAAGCTGCATAATGCAGCGTTTTTTCAGGCCGACCTGTCGCAGCCCTTGGTGGATGCAACATGGGCCTCGCAGGGCTTTGCCGCTGTCCTCCTTGATCCGCCGCGTGACGGGGCCTTTGAGGTGGTGCGCAAGCTGTCGGGGCTGGGGGCCAAACGTTTGGTCTATGTGTCGTGCAACCCGGCTACGCTGGCTCGCGACACGGTTGAGTTGATGAAACAGGGGTATCGGTTAAAACGTGCCGGAATCCTCGATATGTTCCCGCAAACCGCGCATGTCGAGGCGATGGCGTTATTTGAAGCAGACTAGGACGGTCTGTCTATTTCGACGGGCCCGCAACCCCATGCCGCTAGACCCTGGAGCATGGGGTTGGGATTCGGGTCGGTATATCGGCGCATCAAACCTGCGCCGTAGGGAAGGTAAGCAAGATGGTACAGGTCAGAGCACACCAGCCGATCAACACTGACGGCAGTCTCAACCTCGAGGCATGGCTTGATCATGCGGTGAGTGTCGATGTGGCGCTGGACCGTGAAGCCTTGAAAGAAGCGTGTGAGTACGCACGTGAGGCGGAACAGCAAGCCAATGCAGCAAAAAACCTGTGGACTGAAGGCGCGTCGAGCTTTCGAACCGGGTTGGAAATTGCTGAAATCCTCGCCGATCTCAAGCTCGATCAAGACTCGCTGGTCGCGGCGATTTTGTATCGCGGCGTACGCGAAGGGCAGATTCAACTGCCTGCGGTCAGCCAGCGTTTCGGCCCGGTGGTCGCCAAGCTGATTGATGGCGTGCTGCGCATGGCCGCGATCAGCGCCAGCCTCAGCCCCCGCCAATCCATGGTGATGGGCTCTCAGGGGCAGGTCGAAAACCTGCGCAAAATGCTTGTGGCGATGGTTGATGACGTGCGCGTAGCACTCATCAAGCTGGCCGAACGTACCTGCGCCATCCGCGAAGTCAAAAGTGCCTCGGACGAGAAGCGCATCCGCGTTGCCCGCGAGGTCTTCGATATTTATGCGCCGCTGGCGCACCGTTTAGGCATCGGCCATATCAAGTGGGAGCTGGAGGACTTGTCCTTCCGCTATCTGGAGCCTGAGCAGTACAAACAAATCGCCACCTTGCTGCACGAGCGCCGGCTGGACCGCGAACGCTTTATCAGCGATGTGATGAACCAGTTGCGCACCGAGCTTGAAGCCACCGGGGTGGTTGACGCCGATATCAGCGGCCGGGCCAAACACATCTATTCGATCTGGCGCAAAATGCAGCGCAAGGGTCTGGCCTTCAGCCAGATCTATGACGTGCGCGCCGTGCGGGTGCTGGTCCCGGAAATGCGCGATTGCTACACCGCGTTGGGCATCGTCCACACGCTGTGGCGGCACATCCCCAAAGAGTTTGACGACTACATCGCCAACCCCAAAGAGAACGGCTACCGCTCGTTGCACACGGCGGTGATCGGGCCGGAAGGCAAGGTGCTGGAAGTACAGATCCGTACCCATGCCATGCACGAAGAGGCCGAGCTTGGGGTGTGCGCGCACTGGCGCTACAAGGGCACCGACGTGAAAGCCGGGTCCAACCAGTACGAAGAGAAAATCTCGTGGCTGCGCCAGGTACTGGAGTGGCACGAAGAGCTGGGCGACATCGGCGGCCTGGCCGATCAGTTACGGGTCGATATCGAACCGGATCGGGTCTACATCTTTACTCCGGACGGGCATGCCATCGACCTTCCCAAGGGCGCGACGCCATTGGACTTCGCCTACCGGGTGCACACCGAAATTGGCCATAACTGCCGGGGCGCGAAGATCAACGGGCGCATTGTGCCGCTCAACTACAGCCTGCAAACCGGCGAGCAAGTCGAGATCATCACCAGCAAGCACGGCACGCCGAGCCGCGACTGGCTGAACTCCAACCTGGGGTACGTGACCACCTCGCGGGCGCGGGCGAAGATTGTTCACTGGTTTAAATTGCAGGCCCGTGATCAAAACGTCGCGGCCGGTAAAACCTTGCTTGAACGTGAGCTGGGCCGCCTGGGCTTGCCTGCGGTGGACTACGAAAAGCTCGCCGACAAAGCCAACATGAAAACCGCCGAGGACATGTTTGCGGCGCTGGGGGCGGGCGATTTGCGTTTGGCTCAGCTCATTAACCTGGCGCAGCAACTGGTCGAGCCTGAACGCGGCAGCGAACAGATCGAGCTGATTCCGCGCAAGGCCCAGGGCTACAAACCGGGTAAGCGCGGCGACATCCAGATCGAAGGCGTGGGCAACCTGCTGACCCAAATGGCCGGCTGCTGCCAGCCGCTGCCGGGCGATGCGATTGTCGGTTACATCACTCAGGGGCGTGGCGTGAGCATTCACCGTCAGGACTGCGCCTCGGTGCTGCAGTTGGGCGGCCGTGAGCCGGAGCGGATCATCCAGGTCAGTTGGGGGCCGATTCCGGTGTCGACGTACCCGGTCGATATCGAAATCCGTGCCTACGACCGTTCGGGCTTGCTGCGCGATGTATCGCAAGTGCTGTTGAACGAGCGCATCAACGTACTGGCGGTCAACACCCGCTCGAACAAAGAGGACAACACCGCGTTGATGTCCCTGACCATCGAGATCCCGGGGCTGGATGCATTGGGGCGTTTGCTGGGGCGTATATCGCAACTGCCGAACATCATCGAAACCCGCCGTATCGGGCGTAGCGAGCCCCGTTGATCTCTTGTAGGAGCGAGCTTGCCTCGCGATCTTTTGACCTTTAAAAGATAACCAGGCAAACGCTGGAT
>NZ_JBEOPQ010000043.1:0-48677 GCF_040310285.1 Pseudomonas sp. HY2-MNA-CIBAN-0224
CTTAAAAGATCGCGTGGCCAGCTCGCTCCTTCGCGATCTTTTGATCTTTAAAAGATCGCGAGGCAAGCTCGCTCCTACAGGGGCTGGCAGGATCAAAAAAATACCCCGTGAAGGCCGGGCCTTCACGGGGTATCGGGACAACCGTTTAACGCTTAACCATGCATGTACAGCGTTGCGTGTTGCACCAGTTCCAGCATCGGTTGTGGGTATACGCCCAGTACGAACACCAGAATCGAAACCGCCAGTAGCATCACGCCACCTGCTTTCTGCTCCCAGTTCAGCGGAGCATCGTGGCGATGCAGTTTCGGCTCGACCAGGTACAGGGTCACCATCACACGCAGGTAGTAGAACACGCCAATGGCGCTACCCAGGATCAGGGAACCGACCAGCCACCATTGGTGAGCTTCAACGCCGGTCGCAATGATGTAGAACTTGCCGATAAAGCCAGCGGTCAGCGGGATACCGGCCAGCGACAGCATCATTACGGTCAGTACGGCGGTCATGTACGGACGGCGCCAGAACAGGCCGCGGTACTCGTACAGTGCGTCTGCGTCACGGCCTTTGTACGGCGACGACATCATGGTGATGACGCCGAATGCACCGAGGCTGGTGAGCACGTAAGTGATCAGGTACACGCCGATCGCTTCAACGGCCATGCCTTTGCTCGCAATCAGGGCGATCAGCAGGTAGCCAAAGTGGGCGATGGATGAGAAACCCAGCAGACGCTTGAGGTTGTTTTGGGTCAGGGCCAGCAGGTTACCGAACAGGATCGAAGCAATCGCGATCACGGTCAGTACGTCGCTCATCACACCGGTAGTCGCGGCCGGGGAGATCTGGAACAAACGCACGATGACGGCAAACACGGCAACTTTCGAAGCGGTGGCCAAGAAAGCCGCCACAGGCGCCGGAGCACCTTCGTACACGTCTGGCGTCCAGAGGTGGAACGGTACCAGCGACAGTTTAAAGGCCAGACCCACCAGCATCATGCCCAGACCCAGCTGTGCGATGGCGCTTGGCGCGCCTGTCGACGCCAGGGCGTGGCCGATACCGCTGAAGCTCAGGCTACCGGCTTCGGCGTACAGCAGGGCCATACCGAACAGCAGGAACGCAGAACCTGCTGCTGACAGCACCATGTACTTGATGCCGGCTTCCAGCGAACGCTTGTTGAAGAAGGCGTAAGCCACCAGGCCGTAGACTGGAACCGAGAGCAACTCCAGGCCGATGAACAAGCTCGCCAGGTGTTGCGCGCTCACCAGCACGATACCGCCAGCCGCAGCCAGCAGGATCAGCAGGTAAAGCTCTTCGCGGTTGCCCGGGTAGCCGGTGCCGCCTTCGCCCAGGTAAGCATGGGCGAGAGTGACACAAGCCAGGGTCGAGACCAGGATCAGCCCGGTGTACAGATAGGCAAAGTTGTCCATCATCAACAGCGGGGTGACAGCCAGCGGTGCCACTTTCAATGCCGGGAAAATCGACAGCAGTGCCAGGTTAAGACCCGCCACCGAAAGCAGGAAGGTCTGTGAGTGATTGCGGCGCCACGCGATTGCCAGCATCACCACCACAACGGTGAGGCTGGTAATCAGCAGTGGAGCAAGCGCGATAAAGTGTTGGATCGTGAATTCCATAGCGCTCTTACCGGGCCGAAGCGAGTTGAGTGAAGGCGGTGCCGAGCCATTGCTGCACGCCATGCATGGTCGCAGCAGAGGTATCGAGGAACGGTTGCGGGTACACGCCGATGAAAATCAGCAGTACCGCCAGACCGAGCACCATGATCAGTTCACGAGCATCCATGCCGGCCAGTACCGCGTCCGATTTGGACGGGCCGAAGTAGGCGCGGTGAATCATGATCAGCGAGTAAACCGAACCAAACACCAGACCGGTTGTTGCAATGGCCGTGACCCAAGGGAAGCTGGCGAACGAGCCCATCAGAATCAGGAACTCACCCACGAAGTTACCGGTGCCTGGCAAGCCCAGCGACGCGGCAGCAAAGAACAGGCTGATGGCCGGCAAGTAAGCGATTTTCGACCACAAGCCACCCATTTCACGCATGTCACGGGTGTGCAGGCGCTCGTACAGCTGGCCGCTGAGGATAAACAGCGCCGCTGCCGAAACACCGTGCGCGAGCATCTGGATCACTGCGCCTTGCAATGCCAGCAGGCTACCGGAGTAGATGCCGATCAGGACGAAGCCCATGTGCGAAACGCTGGAGAACGCGATCAGACGCTTGATATCGGTTTGTGCGAAGGCCAGGAAAGCGCCGTAGAAAATCCCGATCAGACCCAGGGTCATGGCGATCGGCGCAAACTCGGCCGAGGCATTCGGGAACAGCGGCAAGGCGAAACGCAGCAGACCATAAGCAGCGGTCTTGAGCAGGATACCGGCCAAGTCGACCGAACCTGCGGTAGGTGCCTGGGCGTGAGCGTCCGGCAACCAGGAGTGGAACGGTACAACCGGCAGTTTCACCGCAAACGCAATGAAGAAGCCAAGCATCAGGATGTACTCGGTGGTGAGCGACATCTTGGTTTTCAGCAACTCGGCGTAGCTGAAGGTCAGCACACCGGTTTCATTGTAGTTAACCAGCACCAGGCCCAGGATCGCCACCAACATGATCAAGCCGGAAGCCTGAGTGAAGATGAAGAACTTGGTCGCGGCGTAGATACGGGTTTTCTTACCGTCGGATGAGCTGTGACCCCAGAGCGCGATGAGGAAGTACATCGGCACCAGCATCATTTCCCAGAAGAAGAAGAACATGAACAGGTCGATGGCGAGGAACACGCCAACTACGCCGCCCAGGATCCACATCAGGTTCAGGTGGAAGAAGCCTACGTGACGCTGAATTTCTTTCCAGGAACACAGTACCGACAACACGCCCAACAGGCCGGTCAGCAGGATCATCAGCAGCGACAGGCCGTCCAGCGCCAGGTGCACGCTGATGCCGAAGCGCTCGATCCAGGTGTGCTGGAACTCAAGCGCCCACGCCGGGGCAGCGCCCGGGTTCGGTGCCAGATGGTAGTCCCCGTGCGCCCACAGCCAAAGGCCAAGGGCAAGTTCGAGGGACATGGTCAGCAACGCAATCCAGCGTGGCAGGGTAGGGCCGAAGCGCTCACCCAGCCAGCACAGCAGGCCGCCGATAAAGGGGATCAGGATTAGCCAAGGCAGAATCATGACGGGCTCAATTCCTTTCGCAATGTCGAAGGTTCATATCAGACCGCTACCAGTACGATGGCGCCCATGACCAGTACAGCACCGGCGGCCATGGAAGCAGCGTACCAACGCAGTTGACCGGTTTCGCTGCGGCTCAGGGCGTTATGCCCGGCCTTGGCCATCTGCGGGATCAAACCAATGGTCTGGTCCAGCGGATCTTTGCGCAGCACGCGGCAGATCAACAGGTACGGTTTGACGAACAGTTTGTCGTACAGCCAATCGAAGCCCCAGGCAGCGAACCACCAGGCCGAGAGGAAGCGACCGATGCCGCTATTGGCAACAGCGGTAACGAAACGACGTTTGCCCAGGTACAGCAGAGCCGCGAGCAGGATACCGGCCAGGGCAATGGCACCCGAGGCGATTTCCAGGCTGTGTTTGGCTTCGCCGCCTGCATGGCCAACGCTTTGTGGCAGTACGCCAGCCAACGGAGGCGTGATCAGGGCGCCGATGAAGGTCGACAGCACAATCAGGATGCTCAGTGGCAGCCAGTAGGTTACGCCGTGGCCTGCGTGGGCTTCAGTCTTGGCTTCACCGTGGAAGGTGACGAAGATCAGACGGAAGGTGTACAGCGAGGTCATGAACGCACCGGCCAGACCGGCATACAGCAGACCGCTGTGACCGCTGGCGAAAGCTTCCCAAAGAATTTCGTCCTTGGAGTAGAAGCCTGCTGTCAGCAATGGCAAGGCCGACAAGGCCGCGCCGCCGACGATGAAGCTGGCGTAAGCCAGTGGCAGTTTTTTCCACAGGCCGCCCATCTTGAAGATGTTCTGCTCGTGGTGGCAGGCAACAATCACCGCACCCGATGCAAGGAACAGCAGGGCCTTGAAGAAGGCGTGGGTCATCAGGTGGAAGATCGCCCCGTCCCAGGCGCCAACGCCCAGCGCCAGGAACATGTAGCCGATCTGGCTCATGGTCGAGTAGGCGAGGATACGTTTGATGTCGGTTTGTACCAGCGCTGCGAAACCTGCCAGCACCAGTGTCACACCGCCGACGATGCCGACCAGGTGCAGCACTTCAGGGGCCAGGGTGAACAGGCCGTGGGTCCGCGCGATCAGGTAAACACCGGCGGTTACCATGGTTGCGGCGTGGATCAGTGCCGAAACAGGTGTCGGGCCCGCCATCGCGTCTGCCAACCAGGTTTGCAGGGGCAGTTGCGCCGATTTACCGACCGCACCACCCAGCAGCATCAGGGTCGCCAGAACGATCCAGAAGTCACCGGTCTGGAATTTCTGCGGCGCCAGCACCAGCAGTTCCTGAATGTTCAGTGTGCCCAGTTGCTGGAACAGGATGAACAGGCCGATGGCCAGGAACACGTCACCGATACGGGTCACGATAAAGGCTTTGAGTGCGGCGTTACCGTTGTTGCGGTTGCTGTAGTAGAAACCGATCAACAGGTAAGAGCACAGGCCCACGCCTTCCCAACCGAAGTACACGAACAGCAGGTTATCGGCCAGGATCAGGAACAGCATGCTGGCGATAAACAGGTTGGTGTAGGAGAAGAAGCGCGAGTAGCCGTCTTCACCGCGCATGTACCAGGAGGCAAACACGTGGATCAGGAAGCCCACGCCGACAACAACGCCGAGCATGGTCACTGCCAGGCCGTCGAGGTACAGGGTGAAGCTAGGCTTGAAGTCGCCTACCGACATCCACTGCCACAGCACTTGGCTGTAGTGGCCGCCTTCAGGTGGCGCAACGTTGAATTGCCAGATCACGTACGCGGCAACGATGGCCGACAGGCCAATGGAGCCGACGCCGATCAGTGCCGAGAGGTTTTCGCTGAAGCGTCCACGGGAGAACGACAGCAGCAAAAAGCCGATCAGGGGGAATACGAAAGTCAGAAAGAGAAGGTTCATCCGCGCATCTCACTGGCAGCATCGATATCAAGCGTGTGGAAGCGGCGATACAGTTGCAGCAGGATCGCCAGGCCAATACTGGCCTCGGCAGCTGCCAGGGTGATCACCAGGATGAACATCACTTGTCCATCCGGCTGCGCCCAACGTGCACCGGCAACAATGAACGCCAGTGCCGCGGCGTTCATCATGATTTCCAGACTCATCAATACGAAGAGAATGTTACGGCGAACCATCAGTCCAACCAGACCGAGGCAGAACAGTACGCCTGCTACCGCAAGCCCGTGTTCCAAAGGTATTCCAGGCATCTTATTGCTCCTTCGCCTCAGTGCGGCCCAAGTGGAACGCCGTCACCGCTGCAGCCAGCAGCAGCATCGAGGCGAGTTCGACCACCAGCAGATACGGGCCGAACAGGCTAATGCCCACGGCTTTTGCATCAATGGTGGTTTGACCGATAGCCGCGCCGCTCTGGTGAGCGAACAGCACATACAGCAGTTCAGCCAGCAGCAAGGCCGACAGAATGCTCGGGCCAACCCATATGCCGGGCTTGAGCCAGTGGCGTTCTTGCGTCACCGAGGCCGGGCCCTGGTTGAGCATCATCACCACGAACACAAACAGCACCATGATGGCACCGGCGTAGGCGATCACTTCGAGCACACCGGCAAACGGTGCGCCGAGGCTGAAAAAGGTCATCGCTACGGCAATCAGCGAAATAATCAGGTAGAGCAGGGCGTGCACAGGGTTGGTGTTGGTGATCACGCGTAGCGTGGACACGACAGCGACACCCGATGCGAAATAGAAAGCGAATTCCATCGTTCTTCCTTAAGGCAGCAAGCTCTTCACGTTGATCGGCTCGGCTTCGTTCTGGGCAGCGCCTTTCGGCTTGCCTTCTACGGCCATACCCGCAACACGATAGAAGTTGTAATCAGGGTTCTTGCCCGGGCCGGAGATCAGCAGATCTTCCTTCTCGTAAACCAGATCCTGACGTTTGAACTCGGCCATTTCGAAATCCGGTGTGAGCTGGATCGCGGTGGTCGGGCAGGCTTCCTCACACAGACCGCAGAAAATGCAGCGTGAGAAGTTGATGCGGAAGAACTCCGGATACCAACGGCCATCTTCGGTTTCGGCTTTTTGCAGCGAGATGCAGCCTACCGGGCACGCTACGGCGCACAGGTTACAGGCTACACAACGCTCTTCGCCGTCCGGGTCGCGGGTCAGGACGATTCGGCCACGGTAACGCGGTGGCAGATAGACCGGTTCTTCCGGGTATTGCAGCGTGTCACGCTTGCGGAAGGCATGGCCAAACACCATCACCAAGCTGCGAAGCTGGGTGTAGGTGCCATGCACGATGTCAAACAGGTACTTGAACATGGGTCTCTATCCTCACTGAACCGCGACTGCAGGCGTGTTCATCAACACGATTGCAGCGGTTACCAGCAAATTGATCAGGGTCAGCGGCAGGCAGAACTTCCAGCTGAAATCCATCACTTGGTCATACCGTGGACGCGGAATAGAAGCGCGCAGCAGGATGAAGATCATGATGAAAAACGCGGTCTTCAGGGCGAACCAGATAAACGGGATCTGCGGCAGGATGCCGAAAGGCCCGTGCCAGCCACCGAAGAACAAAGTCACCAGCAACGCCGAGATCAACACGATCCCGATGTACTCACCGACGAAGAACATGCCCCATTTCATGCCGGCGTATTCAATGTGGTAACCATCGGCCAGTTCCTGTTCTGCTTCTGGCTGGTCGAAGGGGTGACGGTGAGTCACAGCGACGCCAGCGATGAAGAAGGTCAGGAAACCGAAGATCTGCGGAATGATGAACCACAGGTTTTGCGCTTGATATTCAACGATGTCGCGCATGTTGAACGAGCCAACCTGCACCACGATGCCCATCAGCGACAGGCCCATGAACACTTCGTACGACACGGTCTGCGCCGAAGCACGCAAGCTGCCGAGCAGGGCGAACTTGTTGTTACTGGACCAGCCAGCGAACAACACCGCGTACACCGATAGGCCGGCCATGGCGAAGAAGAACAAGATACCGATGTTCAGATCCGCCACGCCCCAGGTCGGGGTGATCGGGATAATCGCAAAGGCGATGAGCAAAGCGCTCATGGCCACAACCGGTGCCAGGGTGAAGATCATCTTGTCGGCAAACGGAGGGGTCCAGTCTTCCTTGAAGAACATCTTGATCATGTCGGCGGCGATCTGAAACGCGCCGAACGGGCCTACGCGGTTCGGGCCGTAACGGTCTTGCCAGAGGGCGAGCAAACGACGCTCGACCCAGCTCAGCAGCGCGCCGCACACCACCACGGCGAGCAGGATCACGATGGCCTGCACCACCGTGATGATCACGTCGATCACTTCAGGCGTAAACCAGCTCATTGGGCTGCCTCCTGCAAACCGTCAACGGTAAGGCCAAAGATAGCCGGCGGAATACCTGGCAGACCGGCTGGCAATGCCACCAGACCTGCACCCAGCTCTTCATTGATACGCAGCGGCAGACGCAGGGTCAGGCCCGCCACGTTCAAGCTCAGCAGCGCACCGTCGTTGACACCCAGACGGTCGGCTTCGGACTTGGCCAGGGCCACGTAGGCGGCAGGGATACGCTCTTGTACCGGCGCGGCTTTCGAAGAGTTCTCTTCGCTGCCCAGCAGGTGATAGAACGGCACCACTTGCCAGGTGCCACGTGCCGGGTTGAACGCGCCCGGAATGTTGGCGGACCAGCTCAGTGCATCACCTTTGCTTTCGATCAGGCGGGTGCCCGGGTCGCCAGCGCGGATGTGACCACCAACTTCGTCCTGGAACTTGTTCCACGCTTGTGGCGAGTTCCAGCCCGGCGACCAGGCGAACGGCACTTGTTTACGCGGTTCTACCGAGCCCGAGTAACCTTCCATCGAGAACGCGAACGCGGTGTCCGGGTCTTGTGGAATACGTGGCTCGTGCACGCTGATGTTGGCGCGCATGGCTGTGCGGCCGCTGTAACGCAGCGGTTCACGGGCCAGTTTCAAACCTTTGATACGGAACGCAGCGGACGGCGCAGCATCAACGATCTGGGCCAGTTCCGGGGTGCTGGCGGCGGTGGCCTGAGTCACGTGGTCGAGCAGGGTCCAGTCAACCGGCTTGTTCAGCAGGGTGCTGCGCAGGGCGTGCAGCCAGCGCCAGCCTTCGTGGATCAAAATGCTCGAGTCCAGGTAGCGCGGCTCGTAGACCTGGAAGAAGCGCTGGGCGCGGCCTTCCTGGCTGACCAGAGTACCGTCGCCTTCGGCGAAGCTGGCCGCTGGCAGAACCAGGTCAGCGCGGTCTGTGGTCGCGGTCTTTTGATGATCGGCAACGATGACGACTTTGGCAGCGTCCAGTGCCGCATTGACCTTGATCGCGTCAACACGGGTGAACAGGTCGTTTTCCAGCACCACGATGGCATCGGCTTTGCCGTCGATAACGGCTTGCAGCGCCGCATCAACCGAATCACCGCCGAGCATGGCCAGGCCGAGGCTGTTGGCCTCTGGCACCACCAGGCTGATGGAGCCGGCTTTCTCACGCAGGTGCAGAGCTTTGGCGATGTTGCCTGCGGCTTCGATCAGGGCCTTGGAGCCTAGCGAAGTACCGGCCACGATGAGTGGGCGTTTGGCTGCGAGCAGGGCGTCAGCGATGCGCTGGGCCAGCTCAAGGGCTTCGGCGTCCAGGCCCGGTACGGCCGGTGCGCTGGCGTCAATGGCGTGAGCCACGGCGAAACCGATGCGCGCCAGGTCTTCAGGGGCAGCGTGTACACACTCTTCAGCCACGTCATCGAGCTTGGTTTCAGCCAGGCTGGCGATAAACAGCGGGTTCAGCGCGTGCTGGCCGATGTTTTTCACCGCAGCGTCGAGCCAAGGCTGAACGCGCATGGCGTCGGCCATGTCTTCAGCTTTGCCCTTGACCGATTGACGCAGCGACAGCGCCATACGGGCGGCGGTCTGGGTCAGGTCTTCACCCAGCACGAACACGGCGTCGTGATCTTCGATCTCGCGCAGGTTAGGCACTGGCAGCGGGCTGTCTTTGAGTACTTGCAGCACCAGGCGGATGCGCTCCAGCTCAGCGGCTTCGATGCCGGAGTAGAAGTGCTCGGCGCCGACCAGCTCAAGCAACGCGTAGTTACTTTCGAGGCTGGCACGTGGCGAACCGATACCGACGATGTTGCGACCGCGCAGCAGTTCAGCCGCTTTGTCCAGCGCCGCGTCGAGGCCCAGTTTGGTGCCGTCGGCCAGCAGCGGCTGACGTGGACGGTCGGTGCGGTTGACGTAGCCATAGCCGAAACGGCCACGGTCGCACAGGAAGTACTGGTTCACCGAACCGTTGAAACGGTTTTCGATGCGGCGCAGCTCGCCATAACGTTCGCCCGGGCTGATGTTGCAGCCGCTGGAGCAACCGTGGCAGATGCTTGGCGCGAACTGCATGTCCCACTTACGGTTGTAGCGCTCGGAGTGAGTCTTGTCGGTGAACACACCGGTCGGGCAGACCTCGGTGAGGTTGCCGGAGAACTCGCTTTCAAGCACGCCGTCTTCAACGCGACCGAAGTACACGTTGTCGTGAGCGCCGAACACACCCAGGTCGGTACCGCCTGCGTAGTCTTTGTAGTAGCGCACGCAGCGATAGCAGGCGATGCAGCGGTTCATCTCGTGAGCGATGAACGGGCCGAGTTCCTGGTTCTGGTGGGTACGCTTGGTGAAGCGATAACGGCGCTCGTTGTGGCCGGTCATCACGGTCATGTCTTGCAGGTGGCAGTGACCGCCTTCTTCGCACACAGGGCAGTCGTGCGGGTGGTTGGTCATCAGCCATTCGACGACGCTGGCGCGAAACACTTTCGCTTCTTCGTCTTCGATGGAAATCCAGCTTCCGTCAGTGGCCGGGGTCATGCAGGACATGACGATACGACCACGGGTGTCGTTCTCGTCGGTGTACTGCTTGACTGCGCACTGGCGGCAGGCGCCGACGCTGCCCAGGGCAGGGTGCCAGCAGAAATACGGAATATCGAGTCCTAGCGACAAACAGGCCTGTAACAGGTTGTCTGCCCCATCGACTTCGAGCTCTTTGCCGTCTACGTGGATAGTGGCCATGGTTCAAAGTTCTTCGTTGGCCCGGTGTCAGCGGGCGTGGCTAATGGAATCTTGTTATGCGTTCGAATCAACACAGCCTTTACGGCGTCATCGAACGATCAAAGGGTGGTACGGACCACCCTCAGTCAAAGCGTTACGCGCCGATTACAATCGGGCGAGCCAGCGGTACGGCGCCAGGTTTTGCTTGCGCAATACCGGCTTCGAACTCTGGACGGAAGTACTTGATCGCGCTGCCCAATGGCTCCACGGCGCCCGGTGCGTGAGCACAGAAGGTTTTGCCTGGGCCGAGGAAACCGACCAGACCCAGCAGGGTCTCGATATCGCCGGGCTGACCTTCGCCTTTCTCCAGGGCCATCAAGAGCTTGACGCTCCATGGCAAACCATCACGGCAAGGGGTGCAGAAACCGCACGATTCACGGGCAAAGAACTGTTCCATGTTGCGCAGCAGGGAGACCATGTTGACGCTGTCGTCCACCGCCATCGCCAGGCCCGTACCCATACGGGTACCGACTTTGCCGATGCCGCCGGCGTACATTTGTGCGTCCAGGTGCTCTGGCAGCAGGAAGCCGGTACCGGCGCCGCCTGGCTGCCAGCACTTGAGCTTGAAGCCGTCGCGCATGCCACCGGCGTAGTCTTCGAACAGCTCGCGTGCGGTGACGCCGAACGGCAGTTCCCACAGGCCAGGGTTCTTCACTTTGCCGGAGAAGCCCATCAGCTTGGTGCCGTGGTCTTCGCTGCCTTCGCGGGCGAGGGATTTGTACCAGTCAACGCCGTTGCCAATGATGGCCGGTACGTTGCACAGGGTTTCTACGTTGTTCACGCAGGTCGGCTTGCCCCATACGCCCACAGCGGCCGGGAAGGGCGGCTTGGAACGCGGGTTGGCGCGACGGCCTTCGAGGGAGTTGATCAGTGCGGTTTCTTCGCCGCAGATGTAACGCCCGGCGCCGGTGTGCACGAACAGTTCGAAGTCAAAGCCCGAACCGAGGATGTTCTTGCCCAGCAGGCCGGCTGCCTTGGCTTCTTCGACCGCACGACGCAGGTGCACGGCGGCGGTGGTGTATTCACCGCGCAGGAAGATGTAGCCACGGTAGGTTTTAAGCGCGCGAGCACTGATCAGCATGCCTTCGATCAGCAGATGGGGCAGTTGCTCCATCAGCATGCGGTCTTTCCAGGTGTTGGGTTCCATTTCATCGGCGTTACACAGCAGGTAACGGATGTTCATGGATTCGTCTTTAGGCATCAGCCCCCACTTCACGCCCGTGGGGAAGCCCGCACCACCACGACCCTTGAGGCCCGCGTCTTTCACGGTCTGGACGATATCGTCCTGCGCCATGTCCGCGAACGCTTTGCGCGCCGCCGCGTAGCCGTCTTTGGCCTGATACTCGTCGAGCCATACAGGCTCGCCGTCGTCACGCAGGCGCCAGGTCAGCGGGTGGGTTTCTGCCGAACGCGCAATGCGGTTGGCAGGGCCGAAAGAAGTCAGGGTCATGGGTAGCCCTCCAACAACGTAGCGACGCCAGCAGGCTGCACGTCACCGAATGTGTCGTCGTCGATCATCAACGCCGGCGCCTTGTCGCAGTTGCCCAGGCAGCACACCGGCAGCAGCGTGAAGCGGCCGTCCGGAGTGGTCTGACCCAGGCCGATGCCCAGCTTGCTCTGGATTTCGCCGACCACGGACTCGTGACCACCGATGTAGCACACCATGCTGTCGCACACGCGAATGATGTGGCGGCCCACCGGCTGACGGAAGATCTGGCTGTAGAACGTGGCCACGCCTTCAACGTCGCTGGCAGGGATGCCCAGCAGTTCGCCGATGGCGTATACCGCGCCATCCGGCACCCAGCCGCGTTCCTTCTGAACGATCTTCAGGGCTTCGATCGACGCTGCGCGTGGATCTTCGTAGTGATGCATCTCGTGCTCGATGGCCGAGCGCTCGGTTTCGCTCAGGGCGAAACGGTCTGTCTGGATAAGCGTGCTGTTCATGCTTAGCGGTCCACGTCGGCCATAACGAAATCGATACTCCCCAGGTACGCAATCAAGTCCGCGACCATTTCGCCTTTGATCACCGAAGGGATCTGCTGCAAATGGGCGAAGCTCGGGGTGCGAATCCGGGTGCGGTAGCTCATGGTGCCGCCATCGCTCGTCAGGTAGTAACTGTTGATGCCCTTGGTCGCTTCGATCATCTGGAAGGATTCGTTGGCCGGCATGACCGGGCCCCACGAAACTTGCAGGAAGTGCGTGATCAAGGTCTCGATGTGCTGCAGCGTGCGCTCTTTAGGCGGCGGCGTGGTCAGCGGGTGATCCGCCTTGTACGGGCCGGCGGGCATGTTGCGCATGCACTGCTCGATGATTTTCAGGCTCTGACGCATTTCTTCGACACGCACGATGCAGCGGTCGTAGGCATCGCCGTTGGCTGCCAGCGGAACTTCGAATTCGAAGTTCTCGTAGCCGGAGTACGGACGCGCTTTACGCA
Source organism: Pseudomonas sp. HY2-MNA-CIBAN-0224 (assembly GCF_040310285.1). Lineage (NCBI taxonomy): Bacteria > Pseudomonadati > Pseudomonadota > Gammaproteobacteria > Pseudomonadales > Pseudomonadaceae > Pseudomonas > Pseudomonas sp. HY2-MNA-CIBAN-0224. The sequence goes on from NZ_JBEOPQ010000043.1 coordinate 12,627, forward strand.
CGTCGAAGTCGCAGCCGGTGGAACGCAGGCCAGCACCGGTGACGCCCCATTCCAGGGCCTCTTTGGTGTTGTACTGGGCGACGCCGATGGTACGGCCACGCAGAATGCTGTTGTCCAGTGCGGCTTTTTGGTATTCGTCCAGACGCTTTGGCATCCACTCGACGAATTCCTTGACCAGACGCTCCCAGCCATTTGGCAGGTCGTGGGCAACGCCACCGATGCGATACCAGGCCGGGTGCAGGCGGAAACCGGTGATGGCTTCGATCACTTTGTAAGCGCGCTGACGGTCGGTGAAGGTGAAGAACACCGGGGTCATGGCGCCCACGTCCTGGATATAGGTACCCAGGAACAGCAGGTGGCTGGTGATACGGAAGAACTCGGCCATCATGATGCGGATGGTGTCGACCCGGTCCGGCACCTTGATCCCGGCGAGCTTCTCGACCGAGAGCACGTAGGGCAGGTTGTTCATCACGCCACCGAGGTAGTCGATACGGTCGGTATACGGGATGAAACTGTGCCAGGACTGGCGCTCGGCCATCTTCTCGGCACCACGGTGGTGGTAGCCGATGTCTGGCACGCAGTCGACGATCTCTTCGCCGTCCAGTTGCAGAATGATGCGGAAGGCACCGTGAGCCGAAGGGTGGTTCGGGCCCAGGTTGAGGAACATATAGTCCTCGTTTTCGCCGGAACGCTTCATGCCCCAGTCTTCAGGGCGGAAGCGCGCGGCTTCTTCTTCCAGCTGTACTTTGGCCAGGGTCAGGCTGTACGGATCGAACTCGGTCGCACGCGCCGGGAAGTCCTTGCGCAGCGGGTGACCTTCCCAGGTCGGCGGCATCATGATGCGCGACAGGTGCGGGTGGCCTTTGAAGTCGATACCGAACATGTCCCAGACTTCACGCTCATACCAGTTGGCATTTGGCCAGATACCGGTGATGGTCGGCAGGCTGAGGTCGCTCTCGGACAAGGCAACCTTGATCATTACGTCACTATTACGCTCAAGCGACATCAGGTGGTAGAAGACCGTGAAGTCTGCACCCGATGGCAAGCCCTGACGCTTGGTGCGCAGACGTTCGTCCACACCGTGCAAGTCATAGAGCATGACGTAAGGTTTTGGCAGGTTGCGCAGGAAGGTCAGTACTTCAACCAATTTTGCGCGGGTAACCCAAAGCACCGGCATGCCGGTGCGTGTGGCCTGTGCGGTGAACGCTTCAGGGCCAAAACGGGTATTGAGTTCGACAACCACATCCTGGTCGTCAGCCTTGTAAGGCGGGATGTACAGAGCGGAGCCTGTAGTCATGGTTTTTTTATCGCTTTCGTTCAACGTAAAGAATGAAGCCAGTGTTTCGTTCTATGTATAGAAGCGGCGCTGGATCAGACTTCGTCGGGGCTGCGCAGGTTAGTGACCTGAATACGCTGTTCGCGGCGCTGTTCCTTTTGGGACGGCATCTTGGCGCGGTACACGCCTTGTTCACCGACAACCCAGGAAAGTGGGCGACGCTCCTGGCCAATCGACTCTTGCAAGAGCATCAAGCCTTGCAGAAAAGCCTCTGGGCGGGGTGGGCAGCCTGGCACGTAAACGTCCACGGGCAGGAACTTGTCGACCCCTTGAACCACGGAGTAGATGTCGTACATGCCACCGGAGTTGGCGCAAGAACCCATGGAGATAACCCACTTAGGCTCAAGCATTTGCTCATAGAGACGCTGAATGATCGGCGCCATCTTGATGAAGCAGGTACCGGCAATAACCATGAAATCCGCCTGACGCGGCGATGCCCGGATCACTTCGGCGCCAAAGCGCGCGATGTCGTGGGGCGCTGTGAAGGCGGTTGTCATTTCCACGTAGCAGCACGACAAGCCGAAGTTGTACGGCCACAAGGAGTTTTTACGCCCCCAGTTGACCGTGCCGTTCAGCACGTCTTCCAGCTTGCCCATGAAAATGTTTTTGTGGACTTGATCTTCTAACGGATCGGCAACGGTTTCCCGATTGCCGATCGGGTATTGCTCGTTAGGAGCATCCGGGTCGATCCTGGTGAGTTCGTATTGCATTGCCAAAGCCTCATTGTTTCAGCTTGGCCTGCCGCTTACGACGAGCTTCCGGTGCCCAATCAAGAGCACCCACCCGAAATAGGTAGACAAGGCCTGCCAACAGAATTGCTATGAAAACGAGAGCTTCGACGAATCCGGTCCAGCCGCTTTCGCGAACAGACACAGACCATGCAAAGAGAAAGAGGGCTTCGATATCGAAGATCACGAACAGCATCGCGACCAGATAGAATTTTGCAGAGAGCCGCAAGCGGGCGCCACCGGTAGGCAGCATGCCGGACTCGAACGGTTCATTTTTGCTGCGGCCCCAGGCTTTTGACCCAAGGAGGCTGGAGACGCCGAGCATGAAGGCGCAGAGGCCGACAACGCCGAGAAGGAAAATGGCAAAGCCCCAGTTGTGGGCTATGAGTCCTGTCGCTTCGGGCATGCTGGAAATCCTTAACAGAGAGCAAAGGTCTCTGAGCTTAAAAAGGTAATAAAGCAGTGACGATATGTCGCAGCGCTATTGATTGCCGGGATTTTATGGCTAAACACCCAGCAAGTAAATTTTCTAAGATGAATTAATTCAATCCTTTAGTGGTATAGCACTCCTCAAAGTCTGCGCAGGCCTTGTGTTCCGTGGATTACAGCGTGTTTCAAGGATTATGTTTTACGGCGCAGGTAATCAACAAAAGCAACTCTAAATGATAATTAATATCGTTTAAGGGCTGCGATGTTGTGACGCAGTACGGTTAACCCGTTGAACTTGGCTTATATAGACGCACTTGGCAAGTTTTGAACTTGGCTTTGTAACCTGCTTCACGTTTCAGTTTATGGATCTGGGTCAGGGTTTTCGTGAATGCTCACCCCTCTGTAGGAGCGAGCTTGCCTCGTGATCTTTAAAAGATCAAAAGATCGCGAGACAAGCTCGCTCCTACAGGGTTGTTCGGGCACACAAAAAAACGCCCCGAACCAGTCGGGGCGCCAATCACTGAGGAGCAGCTATCAGTGGAACTGTTCTTCTTCGGTCGAGCCGGTCAGGGCGGTTACCGATGAAGAGCCACCTTGAATAACGGTGGTCATGTCGTCGAAGTAGCCGGTGCCCACTTCTTGTTGGTGCGCCACGAAGGTGTAGCCTTTTTCTGCGTCAGCGAATTCCTGCTCTTGCAGTTTCACGTAGGCGGTCATGTCGTTGCGGGCGTAGTCGTGCGCCAGGTTGAACATGCTGTGCCACATGTTGTGAATGCCGGCCAGGGTGATGAACTGGTGCTTGTAGCCCATGGCTGACAGTTCGCGCTGGAACTTGGCGATGGTCGCGTCGTCCAGGTTTTTCTTCCAGTTGAAGGAAGGCGAGCAGTTGTACGACAGCAGTTGGTCCGGGTATTCCTTTTTGATCGCTTCGGCAAAGCGGCGTGCTTCGTCCAGGTCCGGTTTGGCGGTTTCACACCAGATCAGATCGGCGTAAGGGGCGTAGGCCAGGCCGCGGGCAATGGCTTGGTCCAGGCCTGCACGGACTTTGTAGAAGCCTTCTTTGGTGCGCTCGCCAGACACGAACGGCTGGTCGTACGGGTCGCAGTCAGAAGTCAACAGGTCTGCGGCGTTAGCGTCGGTACGGGCCAGGATGATGGTCGGTACGCCAGCCACGTCAGCAGCCAGACGCGCTGCAGTCAGCTTTTGTACGGCTTCCTGGGTAGGTACCAGTACTTTGCCGCCCATGTGGCCGCATTTTTTTACCGAGGCGAGTTGGTCTTCGAAGTGCACGCCGGCGGCGCCTGCTTCGATCATGTTCTTCATCAGTTCGTAAGCGTTCAGTACGCCGCCGAAACCGGCTTCAGCGTCTGCCACGATAGGAGCGAAGTAGTCGATGTAGCCTGCGTCGCCCGGGTTTTTGCCGGCTTTCCACTGGATCTGGTCGGCACGACGGAACGAGTTGTTGATGCGCTTGACCACGGTTGGAACCGAGTCCACCGGGTACAGCGACTGATCGGGGTACATGGATTCAGCAGAGTTGTTGTCTGCTGCCACTTGCCAACCCGACAGGTAGATAGCCTGGATGCCGGCTTTAACCTGTTGAACTGCCTGGCCCCCGGTCAGGGCGCCCATGCAGTTGACGAAATCTTTCTCAGGACGGAAGGACGGGTGTGCGCCCTGTGTCACCAGTTTCCACAGCTTGTCAGCGCCCAATTTTGCAAAGGTGTGCTCGGGTTGAACCGAACCACGCAGGCGGACCACGTCAGCAGCGGAATAATCGCGTTTCACGCCTTTCCAGCGTGGGTTTTCGGCCCAGTCTTTTTCAAGGGCTGCAATTTGCTGTTCGCGTGTCAGTGCCATGGAGATAAACCTCGTCGCATAGGTCTGGGTTGAAAAATTTGCTCCGCCAGCACACAGCAATTGTGTTTGTGTAAGTGCGTGAATGGCTGCTCGCCAAGAGTCATCCAGGGCCCTTTTACGGGGCTCTGATTGGCGGGAGCGGGGCCATCATGCCTTTGCATTTTTGTGTCGTCAAACACTTTGTAGTGCTTTTTTCGCGGTACTACATATTTAGTCTAATACGACCCGTCAGTCAGTTTTGGGTCCTCTGGTCGAGAGTGTTTACTTTGACCCGCACCGTCATGTCGTTGCGCCCTTGAGTAGAGTACGTAAGGGTTGTAGCGTTATTTTCGGTCTGGCTCTGGTTGCTGCTGCCTGCCACGGTGATCCACTGGCCGAGGGGGCCGCTGATCTGTGTGTTGGAATTTTGCATGTTCACTACATCGGGACGCTCCTGGCTCATGCTGTCCAGATGCGTGCTGATCGCGAGGTGTACCGTTTCACCTGTGACGGTGGCGGTGACGAAAAAACCCTGGGTGACATCGCGGTATTCGGTCTGTGTGAGCAGTCGGCCATAAGCGTCTGTCTGGGTGCTGGTGAGGGGCACGCTCTGGCCGATCTGGATTTGCGCGGGCACACCTTCAGTGGCCTCGATTTGCTGAATGCCGCCTTCACGGCTGGCGGTGCTGATCACGCGGTTGTCTGAATTGGATTCGGGCAGGCTGTTGTCGCGCGTATCGACCGTAATCAGCAAGCGCTTGGCGGGGGTGTCGAGTTGCGCTAGCAGGTTTTCCAGGTTTTGAATTTTCGAGGGAGCTGCTTCGACAATCAGTTGGTTGCCATAGGCGCTGACTTTGCCGTTTTTACCGATAAAGTTCTGCGCAATCGGCAGTAGATCGGCGCTGGTACGGTTTTGTAAGGTAATGACTTTGGTATCGGCCAGTGCGCTCATGCTGAAGACCATGAGCAGGCTGGCGATGAAGGGGCGTAGGGACATGTCCGTTATCTCCGCAATACGTGAAAAGTATCTGCGGAGTGTGGCAGATAGCAAAACGCCCTGCGATCCGAAGATGGCAGGGCGTTTTGTTGTCACGCATGTGGGAGCGGGCTTGCTCGCGATGCAGACGACTCATTCTTTCTGCAAAGCAGCGTTATCCGTATCGCGAGCAAGCCCGCTCCCACAAAGGTGGGCGTAGTGGTTAGCTAACGCGTTCCATATCAACGTGCGGAATGCCTGCTTCGAGGAATTCGTCGCTGACGATTTTGAAACCCAGGCGCTCATAGAACGGCGTTGCGTGCACTTGCGCGCTGAGCTGCTGCTTTTTGAGGCCGCGTTTTTCAGCTTCGCTGATCGCGGCCTGCATCAAGGCGTCGCCCACTTTGAGGCCGCGCCAGTCTTTGAGGACAGACACTCGTCCAATGTGGCCGTCCGGCAGCAGCCGGGCAGTACCAATCGGGAAATCGCCCTCATAAGCCAGAAAATGCACGGCATCTGCGTCGTCTGCGTCCCATTCCAGTTCGGGCGGGACTTGTTGTTCGGCAATAAACACCGTCTCACGAATGCGTCGAATATCGGAGTTGTCCTTTTTCCAGTCGGCGACACTTACGTGAGTCTTATTCATCAGCAAACCCCAAGCTTCCTTGTTTAACCAGCTCGAAGAGCAGGTTGCTTGCGTCTTCATCGGCCAGCCATGGGCCGAGGTTATCACTGTGCAGGGCATCGGCCGCGCAAATCATTTTCAGCAATTCGCGCAGTTTACCCGGCAACAGGCGGCTTTGGCCGCTGGCGAACAACAGCAGGTCTTCGTCCACTTCAGACCAGGCCAGGCGGGCGCTCGGATTGCGGATCAGGATGGCGCCCTGTTCCAGGCTGTCGATCAGCTCGGGCTCTTCGAGTTCCGGGCCGACCACGAGTTCCGGGTAGCGTGGCTCGGTCATGAACTGGCCGAACCAGGTCAGCAGCATGCGCTCGTCGCTCATGTGCTCGGTCAGCAGGTTCTTCAGGCGCCCCAGAGCGTCGTGCTGAATCTGGTGCGGATCGCTTACAGGCTGCGCGTCAGCGTCAGTGTAGCGGTATTCGTCCGGCAGATACTGGCTCAGGAAGTCCGTGAAGTGGGTCAGTACTTCGGCTGCGCTCGGGGCGCGGAAACCGACCGAGTAGGTCAGGCAGTCGTCCACGGCAACGCCGCAGTGGGCCAGGCGTGGCGGCAGGTAGAGCATGTCGCCGGGTTCCAGGGTCCACTCATCGGTGGCCTCGAACTCAGCCAGAATACGCAGGTCGGCATGTTCCAGCAGCTTGCTGTCGGCGTCGCACATCTGGCCGATCTGCCAGTGGCGTTTGCCGTGGCCTTGCAGGAGGAACACGTCGTAGTTGTCGAAGTGCGGGCCAACGCTGCCGCCCGGGGCTGCGTAGCTGATCATTACGTCATCGATGCGCCAGCTTGGCAGGAAGCGGAAGTTTTCCAGCAGTTCACCGACTTCCGGGACGAACTGGTCAACGGCTTGAACCAGCAGGGTCCACTCGCGCTCTGGCAGTTTGCCGAATTCGTCTTCTGCGAACGGGCCGCGGCGCAGTTCCCATGGGCGCTCGCCGTGCTCGATGATCAGGCGCGATTCGACTTCTTCTTCCAGCGCCAGACCGGCCAGTTCGTCGGCATCGATCGGGCTTTCGAAGTCAGGAATTGCCTGGCGGATCAGCAGTGGTTTTTTCTGCCAGTAGTCGCGCATGAACTCGCGCGCCGTGATGCCGCCCAGAAGTTGAAGAGGAGTATCAGGATTCATGTGTAACCTATTGAAAAAATGCGCTTTGTAATCAGGAATAAAAACGCCCGGCACGGCCGGGCGTTAATAGGTCGTTGCAGCGATCAGATACGCTTGGCTTGCTCGACCGCGTTGCCAATGTAGTTGGCAGGCGTCAGCAGCTTCAGCTCGGCCTTGGCCGCTTCCGGCATTTCAAGGCCGTCGATGAACGTTTGCAGTGCTTCAGGGCTGATGCCCTTGCCGCGTGTCAGCTCTTTGAGCTTCTCGTACGGGTTTTCAATGTTGTAGCGACGCATCACAGTCTGGATTGGCTCGGCCAATACTTCCCAGCACGCGTCCAGGTCAGCAGCGATTTTTTGAGCGTTCAGCTCAAGCTTGCTGATGCCTTTGAGGCTGGCTTCGTACGCGATCACGCTGTGGGCGAAGCCGACACCGAGGTTGCGCAGTACGGTGGAGTCGGTCAGGTCGCGCTGCCAGCGGGAGATTGGCAATTTGCTGGCCAGATGCTGGAACAAGGCGTTAGCGATACCCAGGTTGCCTTCGGAGTTTTCGAAGTCGATCGGGTTGACCTTGTGCGGCATGGTCGACGAACCGATTTCGCCTGCGATGGTGCGCTGCTTGAAGTAGCCAAGGGAGATGTAGCCCCAGATATCGCGGTCGAAGTCGATCAGGATGGTGTTGAAGCGCGCAATGGCGTCAAACAGCTCGGCAATGTAGTCGTGCGGTTCGATTTGCGTGGTGTACGGGTTGAAGCCCAGGCCCAACTCGTCTTCGATGAAGGCGCGGGCGTTGGCTTCCCAGTCGATCTGCGGGTAGGCCGACAGGTGGGCGTTGTAGTTGCCGACAGCGCCGTTGATTTTGCCCAGCAGCGGTACTGCAGCGACTTGAGCGATTTGACGCTCCAGACGGTACACCACGTTGGCCAGCTCTTTGCCCAGAGTGGTAGGCGAAGCCGGTTGGCCGTGGGTGCGCGACAGCATGGGCACGTCAGCGAAACGGATGGCCAGTTCGCGGATGGCTTGAGCGGTCTGGCGCATCAGCGGCAGCATCACGTCATCACGGCCTTCGCGCAGCATCAGGGCGTGGGACAGGTTGTTGATGTCCTCGCTGGTGCAGGCAAAGTGGATGAATTCACTGACGTTGGCCAGCTCAGGCAGCTTGGCGGCCTGTTCCTTGAGCAGGTACTCAATGGCTTTAACGTCGTGGTTGGTGGTGCGCTCGATCTCTTTGACGCGCTCGGCGTGCTCCAGAGAGAAGTTTTCGGCCAGTTCGTTCAGAACGGCGTTGGCTTCGGCGGAGAAGGCCGGAACTTCAGGGATGGCAGCGTGAGCGGCCAGGCGCTGGAGCCAGCGAACTTCAACCAGAACGCGGGCACGGATCAGGCCGTACTCGCTGAAAATTGGGCGCAGGGCCTGGGTTTTGCCGGCGTAGCGGCCGTCAACAGGGGAAACCGCAGTGAGCGAAGAGAGCTGCATGGGGTGTTCTCGGACAGTCGGGCAACGAAATGGGGCGCGTATCATACATGAAAAAAACAGCCGGTCCGCTGCCAACTGACCGGCGTCTTACGCGTAACGAGGTTGCAACGTGTTGGTACTGGCGTGTTTCAGTTGCCACGCAGCATCGGATAAAGCTCTTTGAGCAGCTTGCGGCGGCTGAAAACCAGCTGCCAGCGATGACCGCCCAATTGGCGCCACAGCCGCGCGGAACGAATACCGGCCAGCAATAGCGCGCGAATTTTTGCCGCATTGTTCGGTTGTTGCAGGTTGCGCATGTCGCCGTGTACCTGAATGCGTTGGCGCAGGGTGCTCAGGGTGTCCTGATACAGCCCGCCGCAGGCCGCCACCACGTTTTCGTGGGCGGGGCCGAAGTGCTCAACCTGGGACTGGATTTGCGGCAGGCGCTTGCCAATCAGCTCAAGCATGTCATCGCGCTTGGCCAGTTGACGCTCAAGCCCGAGCATCGACAGGGCGTAGCGCAGCGGTTCGCGCTGCAGGGTGTTCGGGTCGCGCTCAAGGGCGCCAATCAGTGCACGATAGCCTTCGCGCAGGTTGCTGTCGTCCCCGCCATAGACCTCAAGGGTGTCCTTGGGGTCGCGTACCAGCAGGCTGCCCAGCATGCAGGCCAGGTCGGCTTCGCTGATCTGGCCGGTCTTGGCGATCTTGTCGACCAGCACCGCGGCAAAAAACACACCGCCCAGGGCTACCAGTTGCTCCTGAATCGGGTTCATGCGCGGTGGCCCTTGCTGGTCCACGGCTCGGCCACTTCAATCACGCCGCCGCCCAGGCACACTTCACCGTCGTAAAACACCACGGACTGGCCGGGGGTGACCGCGCGCTGCGGGTCGTCGAAGGTGGCGCGATAGCCGGTAGCGGTTTTTTCAAGGGTGCACGGCTGGTCGCTCTGGCGATAGCGGACCTTGGCGGTCAGACGCAGCGGGCTGCTCAGGTCGATCGGGTTGACCCAATAGATCTCGGAGGCGAGCAGGGCGCGGGAGAACAGCCACGGGTGATCATTGCCCTGGCCAACGATCAGTTCGTTATGCTCAAGGTCTTTGATCAGCACGTACCACGGCTCGTCACTGGCGTCTTTGAGGCCGCCGATGCCCAGGCCCTGGCGTTGGCCGATGGTGTGGTACATCAGGCCGTGGTGGCGGCCGATCACTTCACCTTCGGTGGTTTTGATTTCACCCGGCTGCGCGGGCAGGTACTGCTTGAGGAAGTCGCTGAAGCGGCGCTCGCCAATAAAGCAGATACCGGTGGAGTCTTTCTTTTTGGCGGTGGCCAGGCCGTGTTTTTCGGCGATGCGGCGCACTTCCGGTTTTTCCAGTTCGCCTACCGGGAACAAGGTCTTGGCAATCTGCTCGCCACCCACGGCATGCAGGAAGTAGCTCTGGTCCTTGTTCGGGTCGAGGCCCTTGAGCAGCTCTGTGCGGCCGTCAATGTCACGACGGCGCACGTAGTGGCCGGTAGCGATCAGATCTGCGCCGAGCATCAGGGCGTAGTCGAGGAATGCCTTGAACTTGATTTCGCGGTTGCACAGGATGTCCGGGTTGGGCGTGCGCCCGGCCTTGTATTCGGCCAGGAAGTGCTCAAAGACGTTGTCCCAGTATTCGGCGGCAAAGTTGGCAGTGTGCAGCTTGATGCCAATTTTGTCGCACACGGCCTGGGCGTCAGCCAGGTCATCCATGGCGGTGCAGTAATCCGTTCCGTCGTCTTCCTCCCAGTTCTTCATGAACAGGCCTTCCACCTGATAGCCCTGCTCCATGAGCAGAACGGCGGAAACGGAAGAGTCTACACCGCCGGACATGCCGACGATGACGCGCTGTTGTTCGGGGGCGACTAAGGCTGGATCACGCATAGGGTTTCAATGAGTGCCTTGAAAAAGGACGCGATTCTATCAGGCCCGAGCGCTCAAGGCTAAACCGAAGGGCGGATTAACGTGAGGTCGAACAATTGGCCGCTCAGATAATCGTCGATGCACTGCAAGCTCAGCTCGCTGCGCCAGCGCTGGCGTTGCGCTATCAGCTCGTCGCGGGTCAGCCATTGCGGGCCGATGATGCCGGTGTCCAGGGTGTATTCGGGGTGATGTTTGACGGCTTTGCCGGCAAAGCATACGCGCTGATACGTCACGCCGTTGCTCGGGGCGGTGTAGAGGTAAATACCGATGACCCCGGTCAGTTCGACGTCGTAGCCGGTTTCTTCGAGGGTTTCGCGGATCGCTGCTTCAATCAGGGTTTCGTTCGGGTCCAGGTGCCCGGAGGGCTGGTTAAGCACGGCGCGCTCGCCGCTGTATTCCTCAACCATCAAAAAACGGCCATTGTCTTCAACGACCGTGGCGACGGTGATGTGGGGTTTCCATTCCATGTGAAGGTCTCGGTTTATTGGTGGATGCAAATCCCCTGTGGGAGCGGGCTTGCTCGCGATGCAGGCGCTTCAGTCTGTGCTTTTTACGCGCTGATGCTATCGCGAGCAAGCCCGCTCCTACAGGGTTTGTATGGCCCGTAAAAACACAAACCCCGGCGTCGTGGGCCGGGGTCTGTGCTGTTGCCTGTTGCTCTTACACCAGAGAAGCGATGATCGCGTTCAGCGTGGCGCTAGGGCGCATTACGGTGCTCACCTTGTCGGCGTCGGCGTGGTAGTAACCACCGATGTCCACAGGCTTGCCCTGCACGGCGTTGAGTTCGGCAACGATTTTTGCCTCATTCTCGGTCATGGCTTTTGCCACTGGGGCAAACAGGGCTTGCAGCTCTTTGTCTTCAGTCTGCGCCGCCAAGGCTTGAGCCCAGTACAGTGCCAGGTAGAAGTGGCTGCCGCGGTTGTCGATGTTGCCGACTTTGCGCGATGGCGATTTGTTGTTGTCGAGGAACTGGCCAGTGGCCTGGTCCAGGGTTTTGGCCAACACCAACGCTTTTGCGTTGTTGTAGGTGGTGCCCAGGTGCTCCAGGGAAGCAGCCAGTGCCAGGAACTCACCCAGCGAGTCCCAGCGCAGGAAGTTTTCTTCCAGCAGTTGTTGCACGTGCTTGGGTGCCGAACCGCCTGCGCCCGTTTCGAACAGGCCGCCGCCATTCATCAGCGGGACGATCGAGAGCATTTTGGCGCTGGTGCCCAGTTCCATGATCGGGAACAGGTCAGTCAGGTAGTCGCGCAGTACGTTACCGGTTACCGAGATGGTGTCCAGGCCGGCACGGGTGCGTTCCAGGGTGAACTTCATGGCGTCTACAGGCGACATGATGCGAATGTCCAGACCGCTGGTGTCGTGATCTTTCAGGTAGGTTTCAACCTTCTTGATCATCTGTGCGTCGTGGGCACGCTTAGGGTCCAGCCAGAATACAGCCGGGGTGTTGCTGGCGCGGGAGCGGTTAACGGCCAGTTTGACCCAGTCGCGGATCGGCGCGTCTTTGGCCTGGCACATACGCCAGATGTCGCCTTCCTCAACCTTTTGTTCCATCAGCACGTTGCCGTTGCTGTCGGTTACCCGAACAACGCCAGGGGTTTTGATCTGGAAGGTTTTGTCGTGCGAGCCGTACTCTTCGGCTTTTTGCGCCATCAGGCCAACGTTTGGCACGCTGCCCATGGTGGTTGGATCGAAAGCGCCGTGCTTTTTGCAGTCTTCGATCGTGGCCTGGTAGATGGTTGCGTAGCAGCGATCCGGGATGATGGCCTTGGTGTCTTGCAGTTGGCCTTCGGTGTTCCACATCTTGCCGGAATCACGAATCATCGCTGGCATCGAGGCGTCAACAATCACGTCGCTTGGTACGTGCAGGTTGGTGATGCCTTTGTCAGAGTTGACCATCGCCAGAGCAGGGCGGTTGGCGTAGACAGCCTGGATGTCAGCTTCGATTTCAGCTTGCTTCTCGGCTGGCAGTGCCTTGATACGGGCGTACAGGTCGCCAATACCGTTGTTCAGGTTGAAACCGATTTCTTTCAGGACGTCAGCGTGTTTGGCCAGCGCGTCCTTGTAGAACTCAGCCACGATCTGACCAAACATGATCGGGTCGGAAACCTTCATCATGGTGGCTTTCAAGTGAACCGAGAACAGCACGCCTTGTTTTTTGGCGTCTTCGATTTCGGCCGCTACGAACTTGCGCAGGGCATTTTTGCTCATGACGGAGCAATCGATGATCTCGCCGGCTTGTACGGCGGTTTTTTCCTTCAGGACGGTGGTGGTGCCGTCTTGAGCGATCAGTTCGATTTTAACGCTGTCCGGGGCTTCGATCAGGGCCGCTTTTTCGCTGCCGTAGAAGTCGCCTTCGCTCATGTGAGCCACGTGAGACTTGGAGTCTGCAGCCCAGGCGCCCATTTTGTGCGGGTGCTTGCGAGCGTAGTTTTTAACCGACAGCGGGGCGCGGCGGTCTGAGTTGCCTTCGCGCAGTACCGGGTTTACGGCGCTGCCCATGACTTTGCTGTAACGCGCCTTGATGTCTTTCTCGGCGTCAGTCGTCGCGGTGTCCGGGTAGTCAGGGATGTTGAAGCCCTGTGCTTGCAGTTCCTTGATGGCAGCTTGCAGCTGAGGAACCGAGGCGCTGATGTTAGGCAGCTTGATGATGTTGGCTTCAGGGGTAACAGCCAGGGCGCCCAGTTCGGCGAGGTGGTCTGCTACGGCCTTGTCACCCAATTGCTCGGGGAAGCTGGCGAGGATGCGGCCTGCCAAAGAGATGTCGCGCGTCTCAACGTCAATATCAGCGCTGGCGGTGAAAGCCTCGATGATAGGCAGCAGTGAATAGGTGGCGAGCGCCGGAGCTTCGTCGGTGAAGGTGTAGATGATCTTCGAACGGTTGGGCATTTCGGATTAACTCTCTTCTTTGCTGAGCGTGCTCAGATACTCGAGATGCGCAGGGTAGGCGCTTTCGTACACAGTGAACAATGAGCCGAAAGTCGAGGTTCTTCGCTGTGATGTGAATGCATCAGTAGAGCGTCAAGCGGTCGAGCCGGGGTAACGGCTCAGCCTTTCTAGGCCTGAAAGACTCATTCCAGTAGGTGTTGCTGAGTGACTCCGTGGTCACCGGCGCAGTATACATAGGTCACTAAGGTTGCTGCGAGGGGGGTGGCCTAACACAAATCATCAATTGGTCTAAGAACCTGCGGCAAAATGCCCTTGGTTTTGGCCTGATGCGCCCGTGGTTACGGGGTTTTTCTGGGGTTTTGAAGGTGGGATGCGCACGTGCATGGCGGTAAGTGCAATAAAAAAACGGCCGATTCGTGTGTGAGAATCGGCCGTTCTTCATGACGGGCTGTGCTCGCGGGCTCAGACCGACAGGCGGGTGGCCCCTGATGCAGTCACGGGTGGTGGCGTCAGCACCTTGGCGTCGGTGATTGCCACAGCGTGCAGGCCTTTGGGCCCTTGAATGATTTCAAAGCTGACAGGCTGGCCTGCTTTCAGCGTTTTGTAGCCGTCCATCTGAATGGCGGAAAAATGGGCGAAGAAGTCGATTGGATGTCCATGCTCGTCGATGCCTTCCTTGGCTTCCGTATTGATAAAGCCGAAGCCTTTGGCGTTGTTAAACCACTTGACCTTGCCTTGCATACTCATCTCCCTCTGCTGCAAACAACTCCATCACTGGAGTATCATCCAGTTCACTCGCGCAGAAACCACGAAATATGGTTGACTGCACGGACCTTTATTACCCACTGTGGGTTCTATTGGTTGTAACACCGTTTTACCGATAGTCAAGGTCACGCGGCGGCGCAGTTGAAATTTGCTACGTCTGCCTCCATCACTGTAATCGATCAAAGACGAACCTTTCTTTCCATGCATGCAATCAGCCAGATTCGACTAACATCCAATCATGATCAGCCCGATTATGATGACGAAGATTCCGCTGGCTTGGCTGTGCAAGAGGCTAAGCCTGCGCTTCAGGCGCCGCCGATGTACAAGGTGGTTTTGTTCAACGATGACTACACACCCATGGATTTCGTTGTCGAAGTGCTTGAGGTGTTTTTTAACTTGAATCGCGAATTGGCGACCAAGGTCATGCTGGCCGTTCATACAGAAGGACGGGCAGTGTGCGGCATCTTTACCCGCGACATCGCCGAGACCAAGGCGGCGCAGGTAAACCAGTACGCACGCGAAAGCCAGCATCCGCTACTCTGTGAAATCGAGAAGGACGGTTAACGCCGACCACTTGGGTATGAGGTGAAGCCATGTTAAATCGCGAGCTCGAAGTCACCCTCAATCTGGCCTTCAAGGAAGCACGCTCAAAGCGTCATGAGTTCATGACGGTCGAGCACCTCCTTCTAGCGCTTCTGGATAATGAGGCGGCCGCAACCGTTCTACGCGCCTGTGGCGCAAACCTCGACAAACTCAAGCATGACCTGCAAGAGTTTATTGATTCCACCACCCCCCTGATCCCTGTCCACGACGAAGACCGTGAAACTCAGCCAACCCTGGGTTTTCAACGCGTCTTGCAGCGCGCTGTGTTCCACGTACAAAGCTCCGGCAAACGTGAAGTCACCGGCGCGAATGTGCTGGTGGCGATTTTCAGTGAGCAAGAAAGCCAGGCGGTGTTCTTTCTCAAGCAGCAGAGCGTTGCCCGCATCGATGTGGTCAACTTTATCGCGCATGGTATTTCCAAAGTGCCGGGCCATGGCGATCACGCTGAAAACGAGAACGAAATGCAGGATGAAGAGGGCGGTGAGTCGTCGTCTTCAAGCAATCCTCTGGATGCTTACGCCAGCAACCTGAACGAGCTGGCCCGCCAGGGCCGGATTGATCCGCTGGTGGGGCGTGAAAACGAAGTTGAGCGCGTTGCGCAGATTCTGGCGCGTCGCCGTAAAAATAACCCGCTGCTGGTGGGCGAGGCGGGCGTGGGTAAAACCGCGATTGCTGAAGGTCTGGCCAAGCGCATCGTTGATAACCAGGTGCCGGACCTGCTGGCCAATAGCATCGTTTATTCGCTGGACCTGGGTGCCTTGCTGGCCGGCACCAAGTACCGCGGCGATTTCGAGAAGCGCTTCAAGGCGTTGCTCGGCGAGCTGAAAAAACGTCCGCAGGCCATTTTGTTCATCGACGAGATCCACACCATTATTGGTGCGGGCGCGGCGTCCGGTGGCGTCATGGACGCTTCCAACCTGCTCAAGCCCCTGCTGTCCTCGGGTGAGATCCGTTGCATTGGTTCGACCACGTTCCAGGAATTTCGCGGGATCTTTGAAAAAGACCGTGCCCTGGCGCGACGCTTCCAGAAAGTCGACGTGTCCGAACCTTCGGTTGAAGACACCATCGGTATTCTGCGCGGCCTTAAAGGGCGTTTCGAGCAGCATCACGGGATCGAATACAGTGATGAAGCCCTGCGTGCGGCGGCCGAGCTGGCATCTCGCTACATCAACGACCGGCACATGCCGGACAAAGCCATTGACGTGATCGACGAGGCGGGGGCGTATCAGCGCCTGCAGCCGGTTGAAAAGCGCGCTCTGCGTATCGATGTGCAGCAGGTCGAAGACATCGTGGCGAAAATCGCCCGTATTCCGCCTAAGAGCGTCTCCAGCTCCGATAAAGAGCTGCTGCGTAACCTTGAGCGCGACCTTAAGTTGACGGTGTTTGGCCAGGATGCGGCGATTGACTCCTTGTCGACGGCCATCAAGCTGTCGCGTGCCGGCCTCAAGTCGCCAGACAAGCCTGTCGGTTCGTTCCTGTTCGCAGGTCCGACCGGTGTGGGTAAAACCGAAGCTGCGCGCCAGTTGTCCAAGGCGTTGGGTGTCGAGCTGATTCGCTTTGATATGTCCGAGTACATGGAGCGCCACACCGTATCGCGTCTGATCGGTGCGCCTCCAGGCTATGTCGGGTTTGATCAGGGCGGCCTGCTCACCGAAGCCATCACCAAGCAACCGCACTGCGTTCTGCTGCTGGATGAAATCGAGAAGGCGCACCCTGAGGTCTTCAACTTGCTGCTGCAGGTCATGGACCACGGCACGCTGACCGACAACAACGGGCGCAAGGCTGACTTCCGTAACGTGATCATCATCATGACCACCAACGCGGGTGCAGAGACGGCTTCGCGGGCATCGATCGGCTTTACCTTGCAGGATCACGCCACCGATGCAATGGAAGTGATCAAGAAGAGCTTCACTCCTGAGTTCCGTAACCGCCTGGACACCATCATTCAATTTGGTCGCCTCAGTCATGAAGTGATCAAGCACGTGGTGGACAAGTTCCTCACCGAGTTGCAAGTGCAGTTGGAAGACAAGCACGTGCAGCTGGTGGTGACCGATGCCGCGCGTGGCTGGCTGGCGGCTGGCGGCTACGACGTGACCATGGGCGCCCGCCCGATGGCGCGCCTGATTCAGGACAAAATCAAGCGTCCACTGGCTGAAGAGATTCTCTTTGGTGAGCTGGCCGATCATGGCGGCGTGGTTAACATCGACCTCAAAGATGGCGAGCTGATCTTCGAGTTCGAAACAGACGTTGAGATGGCTTGATGTGACCGTGAAATAAAAAAAGCGCCGAAAGGCGCTTTTTTTATAGGTAAGCACTGTAGGGCTGCCGCCTCGTCTTCGACGCCGCGCTGTCGCGTAGCAAGCAGGCCGGCGAGTATCTTCAGCATCCCCCAATCGGTTCCCTCTCCTGCGGGAGAGGGCTAGGGCGAGGTGGCTTAGATCAAGAGATCGCGAGGCAAGCTCGCTCCTACAGTCAGGGCTGGCGCTCGCCATATCGCAGACAAACAAAAACGCCCGGCAGAGCCGGGCGTCTTGTATTGACTTGATTAACGAGCGCGGTAAGTGATGCGCCCTTTGCTCAAGTCATAGGGCGTCAGTTCGACGCGCACTTTGTCACCGGTAAGAATACGAATGTAGTTCTTGCGCATCTTGCCGGAAATATGCGCGGTTACGACGTGCCCATTTTCCAACTCCACACGAAACATGGTGTTGGGCAGGGTGTCGACGACAGTGCCTTCCATTTCGAAGCTGTCTTCTTTCGACATGCAGTAAAGCCCTCGGTGTCCAGTGAATGGCCCGGTGCAACTGCGCCAGGCAAAAGCGGCGTGCATTGTGCCCGAAAAGTAGGGTTTAAGCCAAGGGGTTCAGTAAAGAGTGCTCCATCTCTGATTAATCAGCAGCTCAATGGGCCGATATTCAGTCTTGTAATTCATCTTTTTGCAGTTCTTGATCCAGTACCCGAGGTACAGCGCATTCAGGCCCAGGCGGCGGGTTTCGGCAATTTGCCAGAGAATTCCGTAGCGGCCCAGGCTGCGGCGCTCTTCGTCAGGCTCGTAGAACGTATACACCGCCGACAAACCATTGGGCAGCACGTCAGTGACCGCCACGGCCAGTAACCGTCCGTCGAGGCGGAACTCGTAGAACGTCGAGAACGGCAAGTCGCGCACCAAAAACGTAGAAAATTGCTCACGGCTTGGCGGGTACATGTCGCCGTCCGCGTGCCGTTGTTCGATGTAGCGCTTGTAGAGGGCGAAGTACTCATCGCTAAAGCCGGGTTTGGCTGCCTTGACCTGGAGGTCGGCATTGCGTTTGAAAATACGCTTTTGCTGGCGGTTGGGGATAAACGTCTGTACCGGAATGCGCGCAGGCGTACACGCATCGCATTTCACGCAATGGGGGCGATAAAGGTGGTCGCCACTGCGACGAAAGCCCATTTCGGACAAGTCGGCATAGACCTGCACATCCATCGGCTGGCTGGGGTCGAGGAACAGCGTGGTCGCCTGTTCATCGGGCAGGTAGCTGCAAACGTGAGGTTGAGTGGCATAAAACTTCAAGCGCGCCAGCTCGGTCATGATGGGCCCTCAGGGAAATCTTTGAATTAAGTGTAAGCCAGCCAGCAAAACTCGCCTATCAAACCCACTCTGCGTTTGTAGGTAGATCGAGATGTTTGTGTAGGTAATCGGCGAATTGTTGCCGTGGAATTGAACGTGCGCCCAGGCTTTCGAGGTGATTGGTCGGCATTTGACAGTCGATCAGCACAAAGCCCCAGGCCTTCAAGTGACTGACCAGCGTCGCAAAGCCCACTTTTGAGGCGTTGTCTGCGCGACTGAACATGGACTCGCCAAAAAACAATTGGCCCATCGCCAGGCCGTACAAACCGCCAACCAGCTCGCCGTTGTCCCAGACTTCTACCGAATGCGCGTGGCCGCGTGCGTGAAGCTCGATGTAGGCATCTTGCATTTTTTCGGTAATCCACGTGCCGTCGGCATAGCTTCGCGGTTCGGCGCAGGCCCTTATAACCCCTTCGAAGTCGCGGTCGAACGTCACGTGGTAACGTTGCTGGCGCAATAGTTTTGCCAGGCTGCGCGAGACATGCAGCTCATGCGGGAACAGCACCGTGCGCGGGTCTGGCGACCACCAGAGTATCGGCTGGCCTTCGGAAAACCACGGGAAGCAGCCATGGCGATAGGCCTGGATCAGCCGGTCAGGGGACAGATCGCCGCCGGCGGCGAGCAAGCCATTGGGTTCGCGCATGGCCGTTGTCAGTGGCGGGAATGTCAGGGTGTCGCGTTTTAACCAGGTCAGCATGGCAATCGGTCTTACAGAAGAGGGGAGGGGGCTGCAACTCTGTCGCGTTGCCGCGGTCTGAGTCGAGCGGGTCCGTGGCTGTCGCGGCAGTGCTATAAGTCTTTGTCACACAAGGCAATGCATGCTCAAATTGGCGGCTCTCGGGCGGGCACATGATGATCGCGCCCGGCGCTGGCGTCAGCGTGGCATCCACGGCTTAAACCCGTACAATGGCCCGCCTGTTTGAGCTGTTCTAAACTGCACAACATTCGCCTCACTCCCTGGCGGGCTGGTCTTGGGGTGACGAGTCATATTACAAGGCTGTGTGCAAGGCTAGTCCAGTTTCATGTCTGAACTTGTCACCTGCTCGAATTGAGCAGTATTTTGCAGTCAATCAATTGTTGGGCGCGCCACAGGCGCAGGAAAAGACGCGTTTTGAAGAAATCCACAGCAGCACCTAAAACAGTTCCACTCTGGCGTCAGCAATTGCACTACCGGCTCAAGGAAGGTGCACTGCTCGCTATTGGCGCTCTATGCCTGTTCATGATGATGGCCTTGCTGACCTACGGTAAGGACGACCCCGGCTGGAGCCACAACAGCCGCGTAGTGGATGTGCAGAACTTTGGCGGGCCTGCGGGCGCCTACAGTGCGGACATCCTGTTCATGGTGCTCGGCTATTTTGCCTACATCTTCCCGCTGCTGCTGGCGATCAAGGCGTATCAGATTTTCCGCGAGCGGCATCAGCCGTGGCAGTGGAGCGGCCTGCTGTTTTCGTGGCGGCTGGTCGGCTTGATTTTTCTGGTGCTTTCAGGTGCCGCGCTGGCGCACATTCACTTCCATTCTGCCAGCGGCTTGCCCGCCGGTGCTGGTGGTGCGCTGGGCGAAAGCCTGGGGGATCTGGCGAAGAACGCGCTGAACATTCAAGGCAGTACCTTGCTGCTGATTGCCTTGTTCCTGTTCGGTTTGACTGTTTTTACCGATTTGTCGTGGTTTAAGGTCATGGACGTGACCGGCAAAATCACCCTTGATCTGTTCGAGTTGATCCAGGGCGCCGCGAATCGCTGGTGGTCTGACCGTAACGAGCGCAAGCAACTGGTTGCGCAACTGCGTGAAGTCGACACCCGGGTTAACGAAGTGGTCGCCCCAAGCGTTCCCGACAAGCGTGAGCAGGCCAAGGCCAAAGAACGCCTGATCGAACGTGAACAGGCGCTGACCAAACACATGACCGAGCGTGAAAAACACGTGCCGGCAGTGATCGCCCCGGCACCGGCCAAAGCGCCGGAGCCGAGCAAGCGTGTGCAAAAAGAGAAACAAGTGCCGCTGTTTGTCGACAGCGCGGTTGAAGGCACTTTGCCTCCGATCTCGATTCTGGACCCGGCCGAGAAGAAGCAGCTCAACTATTCCCCTGAATCCCTCGCAGCCGTTGGCCATTTGCTTGAGATCAAGCTCAAGGAGTTCGGCGTCGAGGTGGCGGTGGACTCGATTCATCCGGGTCCGGTCATCACCCGTTATGAAATCCAGCCAGCGGCCGGGGTCAAGGTCAGCCGTATCGCCAACCTGGCCAAAGACCTGGCACGTTCGCTGGCCGTGACCAGCGTGCGGGTGGTTGAGGTGATTCCGGGTAAAACCACGGTGGGCATCGAAATCCCCAACGAAGATCGCCAGATCGTGCGCTTCTCCGAAGTGCTGTCGACCCCTGAGTTCGACGATGCCAAATCGCCGGTTACCTTGGCCTTGGGCCATGACATCGGCGGCAAGGCGGTGATCACCGACCTGGCAAAAATGCCGCACCTGTTGGTGGCCGGTACCACCGGTTCCGGTAAGTCGGTGGGCGTGAACGCGATGATCCTGTCGATCCTGTTCAAGTCGGGCCCGGAAGACGCCAAGCTGATCATGATCGACCCGAAAATGCTTGAGCTGTCGATCTACGAAGGCATTCCGCATTTGCTCTGCCCGGTTGTGACCGACATGAAAGACGCGGCCAACGCTCTGCGCTGGAGCGTTGCCGAGATGGAGCGCCGCTACAAGCTGATGGCCAAGATGGGCGTGCGTAACCTGGCCGGTTTCAACCAGAAGATCAAAGATGCCGAAGCGGCAGGTGAGCCGATCAGCGACCCGCTGTACAAGCGTGAAAGCATCCATGACGAAGCGCCGCTGCTGACCAAACTGCCGACCATCGTCGTGGTGGTCGATGAATTTGCCGACATGATGATGATCGTCGGCAAAAAGGTCGAAGAACTGATTGCCCGTATTGCCCAGAAAGCGCGTGCTGCCGGGATTCACTTGATCCTCGCGACCCAGCGCCCATCGGTGGACGTGATCACCGGTCTGATCAAGGCCAACATCCCGACCCGTATGGCGTTCCAGGTATCGAGCAAAATTGACTCGCGGACTATCATCGACCAAGGCGGCGCCGAACAACTGCTGGGCCACGGTGACATGCTCTACATGCCGCCAGGCACCAGCCTGCCGATTCGTGTGCACGGCGCGTTCGTGTCTGACGATGAAGTGCACCGTGTGGTTGAAGCCTGGAAACAGCGTGGTACACCGGACTACAACGATGACATCCTGGCGGGCGTCGAAGAGCCGGGCAGCGGCTTTGATGGCGGCAGCAGTGATGGCGGCGATGACGCTGAAACCGACGCGCTGTACGACGAGGCTGTGCAGTTCGTGCTCGAAAGCCGTCGCGCTTCGATCTCTGCGGTTCAACGCAAACTGAAGATCGGTTACAACCGCGCGGCACGCATGATCGAGTCCATGGAAATGGCCGGGGTCGTGACCGCAATGAATACCAACGGCTCGCGCGAAGTGATAGCGCCGGCTCCAATGCGCGACTGATCTGCTCGCAGGTAATCTGCAAGCAGGGTTTAACTAATCAATGAGGATTTCCATGCGTTTTGTCAGCATGTTGTTGCTACCGGTTTTGGCCTTCACAGCCTTTTCCGCCAGTGCCGCTCCGGCGGATGTACAGAGTCTGACCAACCTTCTGGAACGGTCGAAAACGTTGACGGCCAATTTTTCTCAGTTGACCCTGGATGGTGGCGGGACACAGCTCCAGGACACTAAAGGGCAAATGGCCTTGCAGCGTCCGGGGCTGTTCTACTGGCACACTGATGCGCCGAATGAGCAGACCATGGTTTCCGATGGCCAGAAAGTCACCTTGTGGGACCCGGACCTGGAGCAAGTCACCATCAAGAAGCTTGATCAGCGCCTGACCCAGACCCCGGCCTTGCTGCTCTCGGGTGATGTCTCAAAAATCAGCGAAAGTTTTGATATCACCTCCAAACAGTCGGGTGAAGTGATCGACTTCACGCTCAAGCCAAAAACCAAAGACACCCTGTTTGACTCGCTGAACCTGTCGTTTCGCAATGGCCTGATCAATAACATGCGTCTGGTTGATAGCGTGGGTCAGCGCACTGACCTGCTGTTCACCGGGGTCAAGGCCAACGAGCCGATCCCGGCGTCCAAATTCAAGTTCGATATCCCGAAAGGGGCTGATGTCATCCAGGAATAAGCCCTGGACGAGGTTTCAAACGCTGCTATGGATCTGTTTCGAAGTGCACCGATTGCCCAGCCCTTGGCCGCCCGTCTACGGGCGACCAATCTGGATGAGTATGTCGGTCAACAACACCTGCTCGCCCGGGGCAAGCCCCTGCGTGAAGCGCTGGAGCAGGGCGCGCTGCACTCGATGATCTTCTGGGGGCCGCCCGGTGTGGGTAAAACAACACTGGCGCGGCTGCTGGCTGAAGTGTCGGATGCTCATTTTGAAACGGTCTCGGCCGTCCTGGCCGGGGTCAAAGAGATCCGCCAGGCGGTGGAAATCGCCAAGCAGCAAGCCGGCCAGTACGGGCGGCGGACCATCCTGTTTGTCGACGAAGTGCACCGCTTCAACAAGTCGCAGCAAGATGCATTCTTGCCGTACGTTGAAGACGGCACCCTGATTTTTATCGGTGCGACCACCGAAAACCCCTCCTTTGAACTCAACAACGCGCTGTTGTCACGGGCGCGGGTCTACGTGCTCAAAAGCCTCGACGAGGCGGCGTTGCGCAAGCTGGTACACCGGGCGTTGACCGAAGACAAAGGCCTGGGCAAACGCGGCTTGACCTTGGGCGATGAGGGTTTCCAGACGTTGCTCAGGGCCGCTGATGGCGATGGTCGACGTTTGCTTAATCTGCTGGAGAACGCCTCTGACCTGGCCGAAGACCACAGTGAAATCGGCGTCGATCTGTTGCATGACTTGCTGGGCGATACCCAGCGTCGCTTCGACAAAGGCGGGGAGGCGTTTTACGACCAGATCTCGGCCTTGCACAAATCGGTACGTGGCTCCAACCCGGACGGTGCGCTGTACTGGTTTGCGCGCATGATCGACGGCGGTTGCGACCCGCTGTACATCGCTCGCCGGGTGGTGCGCATGGCCAGTGAAGATATCGGCAATGCTGACCCGAGGGCCTTGAGCCTGTGCCTGTCAGCCTGGGACGTGCAAGAGCGACTCGGCAGCCCCGAAGGCGAGCTGGCCGTGGCCCAAGCCATCACTTACCTGGCCTGTGCGCCGAAAAGCAATGCGGTGTACATGGGCTTCAAGGCCGCGCTGCGCAGCGCCGCCGAATACGGTTCGCTCGAAGTCCCGCTGCATTTGCGCAATGCGCCGACCAAGCTCATGAAGCAATTGGGTTATGGCGACGAATACCGTTACGCCCACGATGAGCCTGATGCCTATGCTGCCGGTGAAGACTACTTCCCGGATGAGCTGGAGCCGTTACCGTTGTATCAGCCCGTCCCGCGCGGGCTCGAATTGAAGATTGGCGAGAAGCTTAAACACCTGGCTGCACTTGATCGGGCCAGCCCTCTACAGCGGAGAAAACCTTGATTCCTTTGATCGCTGCGGTAACGGTGGGCGGTATTGCAGGTACATTGTTGCGTTTCGCCACGGGCAATTGGGTGAACGCCAATTGGCCAAAGCACTTCTATACCGCGACATTGGCCGTTAATATCGTGGGCTGCCTGCTGATTGGCATCCTTTACGGACTTTTTTTAATCCGCCCGGAAGTACCGATTGAAGTCCGCGCCGGATTAATGGTCGGTTTCCTGGGTGGTTTGACCACTTTTTCATCCTTTTCACTGGATACGGTGCGCCTGCTGGAAAGCGGGCAAGTGCCTTTGGCACTGGGCTATGCAGCCATCAGCGTATTCGGCGGGCTGCTTGCAACCTGGGCTGGCCTGTCCCTGACCAAACTTTGATAAACGAGAAACCGACATGCTCGATTCCAAACTGTTACGTACGAACCTGCAGGACGTAGCGGATCGCCTGGCATCCCGTGGCTTTAAGCTGGACGTGGCGCGCATCGACGCGCTGGAAGCCAAGCGTAAAGAAGTTCAAACCCTGACCGAGCGTCTGCAGGCTGAGCGCAATGCCATCTCCAAGAGCATTGGCCAGGCCAAGGCGCGCGGCGAAGACATCGCGCCACTGATGGCCAGTGTTGAAACCATGGGCAGCGATCTGGCCAGCGGCAAGGTTGAGCTGGATGCCATCCAGACCGAACTGGACTCGATTCTGTTGAGCCTGCCGAACCTGCCGGATGAATCGGTGCCGGTGGGTGCGGACGAAGACGACAACGTCGAAGTTCGCCGCTGGGGCACGCCAAAAGCCTTTGATTTCGAGATCAAGGACCACGTCGCCCTGGGCGAGCAACACGGCTGGCTGGATTTTGAAACTGCCGCCAAATTGTCCGGCGCCCGTTTTGCCTTGCTGCGTGGGCCGATCGCTCGCCTGCACCGCGCCCTGGCGCAGTTCATGATCAACCTGCACATCAACGAACACGGCTACGAAGAGGCATACACGCCGTACCTGGTTCAAGCGCCTGCGCTGCAGGGCACTGGCCAGTTGCCCAAGTTCGAAGAAGACCTGTTCAAGATCAGCCGTGAAGGCGAAGCCGATCTGTACTTGATCCCGACCGCTGAAGTGTCGCTGACCAACATCGTTGCGGGCGAGATCGTCGATCACAAATCGCTGCCGATCAAGTTTGTGGCGCACACGCCATGTTTCCGCAGTGAGGCCGGTGCTTCGGGGCGCGACACGCGCGGCATGATTCGCCAGCACCAATTCGACAAGGTTGAAATGGTGCAGATCGTCGAGCCTTCGACCTCGATGGACGCACTGGAAGGCCTGGTCGGCAACGCCGAAAAAGTCCTGCAACTGCTCGAACTGCCATACCGCACCTTGGCGCTGTGCACCGGCGACATGGGCTTCAGCGCAAGCAAAACCTACGATCTGGAAGTGTGGATCCCGAGCCAGGACAAGTACCGCGAGATCTCGTCGTGCTCCAACTGCGGCGATTTCCAGGCCCGTCGTATGCAGGCGCGTTTCCGTAACACCGAAACCGGCAAGCCTGAGCTGGTTCACACGCTCAATGGTTCCGGTCTGGCGGTCGGTCGTACGCTGGTGGCCGTGCTGGAAAACTACCAGCAGGCCGACGGCTCGATCCGTGTGCCAGAAGTGCTCAAGCCTTACATGGGCGGTATTGAGGTCATCGGCTAAATGGAGTTTCTGCCGCTGTTTCATAACCTGCGTGGCCGCCGTGTCCTGGTGGTCGGCGGTGGCGAGATTGCCTTGCGCAAATCTCGCCTGCTGGCCGATGCCGGTGCGGTGTTGCGGGTCGTTGCGCCCGCGATAGAGCCACAGTTGTGCGAGTTGGTAAACAGTAGCGGCGGTGAGCAGGTATTGCGCGGTTATGTCGAAGCCGACCTTGACGGGTGCGGGCTGGTCATCGCCGCCACCGACGATGAGCCGCTCAACGCTCAAGTGTCTGCTGATGCCCATCGACGTTGTGTACCGGTCAACGTGGTCGACGCGCCTGCGCTGTGCAGCGTGATTTTCCCTGCCATCGTTGATCGCTCGCCGTTGATCGTTGCCATTTCCAGTGGCGGCGATGCGCCGGTGCTGGCGCGATTGATTCGGGCCAAGATTGAAACCTGGATCCCCTCGACGTACGGGCAACTGGCGGGCTTGGCTGCGCGTTTTCGCAGTCAGGTAAAAAACCTGTTCCCGGATGTGCAACAGCGTCGCGGCTTCTGGGAAGACGTGTTTCAGGGCCCGATTGCCGACCGTCAGCTGGCCGGGCAGGGTGCTGAGGCAGAACGTCTGCTAGAGGCCAAGATCAATGGCGAAGCGACGGTGACCACGGGTGAGGTTTACCTCGTGGGTGCCGGGCCGGGTGACCCGGATCTGCTGACCTTCCGCGCCTTGCGCCTCATGCAGCAGGCGGACGTGGTGCTCTACGACCGTCTGGTGGCGCCGGCGATTCTGGAACTGTGCCGCCGCGATGCCGAGCGTATTTACGTAGGCAAGCGACGTGCTGATCACGCGGTGCCGCAAGACCAGATCAACCAGCAACTGGTGGACTTGGCCAAGCAAGGCAAACGCGTGGTGCGGCTCAAAGGCGGTGATCCGTTTATCTTTGGCCGTGGTGGCGAAGAAATCGAAGAGCTGGCAGCCCACGGGATTCCCTTCCAGGTGGTGCCGGGCATTACCGCCGCCAGCGGTTGCGCGGCCTATGCCGGTATTCCGTTGACCCATCGTGACTACGCGCAATCCGTGCGTTTCGTCACGGGCCACCTTAAAGACGGCACCAGCAACTTGCCATGGAACGACCTGGTCGCTCCGGCGCAAACCTTGGTGTTCTACATGGGCCTGATTGGCTTGCCGATTATCTGCGAGCAACTGATTGCCCATGGTCGTTCTGCAGACACCCCGGCTGCATTGATCCAGCAAGGCACCACGTCTAACCAACGAGTGTTTACCGGCACGTTGAAAGACCTGCCGACCTTGGTCGCAGAGCACGAAGTGCATGCCCCGACCTTGGTGATCGTCGGCGAAGTGGTGTTGCTGCGTGAGAAACTTGCGTGGTTCGAAGGCGCCCAGTCGCAGGTTTAACTGCGGTGCAAAACACTGTAGGAGCGAGCTCGTCTCGCGATCTTTTGATCCTTTAAAAGATCACGAGGCAAGTTAGCTCCTGCAAATTATTTTCAGCTCCTGTTTTCCCCCACCAGGCTGTCGACCGACGGCACGCGGGTATCGCTTTCCATCTGGGCATCATGCTCCAACTGGTGACTAAAACGGTCCAGTGAGCCTTGCGCCGGTTGGGCGTCGCTGGCAAAGACCGGCGGGCTCAGTAGGTAAGCACTCAATAAACGGCTCAACCCCGCCAGGCTATCAATGTGCGTGCGCTCATAGCCGTGGGTCGCGTCGCAACCAAAGGCCAGCAACGCACAGCGAATGTCATGCCCCGCCGTGACGGCTGAATGCGCATCACTGAAGTAGTAACGGAACATATCGCGGCGTACCGGTATGTCGTTGTGGGTGGCCAACCCCAACAGGTGCCGCGACAAATGGTAGTCATACGGGCCGCCCGAATCCTGCATGGCCACGCTGACCGCATGTTCACTGGAATGCTGGCCCTCGGCGACGGGCGCAATATCAATGCCGACAAACTCACTCACGTCCCACGGCAAGGCCGCCGCCGCGCCACTGCCGGTTTCTTCGGTGATGGTGAACAGCGGGTGGCAGTCGATCAGCGGCTGTTCACCACTCTCGACGATGGCCTTGAGTGCGGCCAGCAAGGCAGCAACACCGGCTTTGTCGTCCAGGTGTCGGGCGCTGATATGGCCGCTTTCGGTGAACTCGGGCAGCGGGTCAAAGGCGACAAAATCCCCAATATTGACCCCCAATGAGTCGCAGTCGGCACGTGTCACGCAGTAGGCGTCCAGGCGCAACTCAATGTGGTCCCAGCTCACTGGCAATTCATCCACGGCGGTATTAAACGCATGGCCGGACGCCATTAACGGCAACACGCTGCCGCGAATCACGCCGTTGTCGGTAAACAGGCTAACCCGGCTGCCTTCGGCAAAGCGGCTGGACCAGCAGCCGACCGGGGCCAGCACCAGGCGGCCGTTGTCTTTGATGGCCCGAACGCTGGCGCCAATGGTGTCCAGGTGAGCTGACACGGCGCGGTCCGGGCCGCTCTGCTGGCCTTTAATCGTGGCGCGCAAGGTGCCGCGGCGGGTCAATTCAAAGGGGATGCCCAATTCTTCAAGCCGCTCAGCGACGTAACGCACGATGGTGTCGGTAAACCCGGTCGGGCTGGGGATGGCGAGCATTTCAAGGAGAACCCGTTGCAGGTACTCAAGGTCCGGTTCTGGTAGGGCATGACTCATAAAAGCTCCTTTTGCGGGAGAGGCGGTACATAGGGGCTGTTGACGCTTCAATGCAGGCGCGAAGAAACGTCAACAGACCCCGCTGTTCAGGGGGCGGGCTGGCTGTGCGGAAACAGCAAGTCGATAAAGCGCTCGGCGGTGGGCTGCGGTTCATGATTAGCCAGCCCGGCGCGCTCGTTCGCTTCGATAAACACGTACTCGGGCTGGTCGGCGCCAGGCACCATCATGTCGAGCCCGACCACCGGGATATCCAGCGCCCGGGCGGCCCGCACGGCCGCATCGGCGAGTACCGGATGAAGGATGGCCGTGACGTCTTCCAGGCAGCCACCGGTATGCAAGTTGGCGGTACGACGCACCGCCAGCAACTGGCCAGCAGGCAAAATGCTGTCGTAGTCGTAACCTGCCGCTTGCACGGCACGCAGGGTTTCGGCGTCCAGCGGGATGCGGCTTTCGCCTTGGGTGGCGGCCTGGCGGCGACGGCTTTGGGCTTCGATCAATTGGCGGACGTTGTGCTGGCCATCGCCGATAACCTGCGCCGGGCGCCGGATGGCGGCCGCGACCACTTCATAACCGATCACTACGATGCGCAGGTCATGGCCTTCGTGGAAGCTTTCGAGCAACACCCGGCTGTCAAAAGCCTGCGCCGCCTTGATCGCATCCTGGACGTGTTCAATGGTTTGCAGATCAACTGCCACCCCATTGCCTTGTTCGCCATCCAGCGGTTTGACCACCACCCGCAGGTGTTCTTCGAGAAACGCGAGGTTGTCATCGGCATTGCCTGCGCGTTGTTGCGTGGGCACGTTCAAACCTGCGGCGCTCAGCACTTTGTGGGTCAAACTTTTGTCCTGACACAGGCTCATGCTGATGGAACTGGTCAGATCGGTCAGCGACTCGCGACAGCGAATGCGCCGTCCGCCATGGCTGAGGGTGAACAGCCCGGCGTTGGCGTCATCGATGTGCACATCGATGCCGCGTTTATAGGCTTCTTCGACCAGAATCTGCGCATACGGGTTAAGCCCTGCCTCCGGGCCTGGGCCGAGAAACAGCGGTTGGTTGATACCGTTTTTACGTTTGATGGCAAATGTCGACAGGGTGCGAAAGCCCAATTTTCGGTAGAGGTTCTTGGCTTGCTGGTTGTTGTGCAGCACCGACAGATCGAGATAACTCAAACCGCGGCTCATAAAGTGTTCGACCAAGTGCCGCACCAGCACTTCGCCGACACCGGGGCGCGAGCACTGTGGGTCAACCGCCAGGCACCACAGGCTGCTGCCGTTTTCCGGGTCATGGAATGCCGTGTGGTGGTTCAGGCCCATGACGCTGCCAATGACCGCGCCGCTGTCCTCGTCTTCGGCCAGCCAGTACACCGGGCCACCGTTATGACGCGCGGTCAGCAAGTCCGGATCGACGGGCAGCATGTTGCGTGCCTGATACAAGGCATTGACCGCGCTCCAGTCGGCTTCGCTGCGCACGCGACGAATGCGGAAACCGCGAAACACCCGGGTCGCCGGGCGGTAATCGGTGAACCACAGGCGCAAGGTGTCCGAAGGGTCGAGAAA
The DNA here is from genome assembly GCF_040310285.1 of Pseudomonas sp. HY2-MNA-CIBAN-0224. Classification (NCBI taxonomy): domain Bacteria; kingdom Pseudomonadati; phylum Pseudomonadota; class Gammaproteobacteria; order Pseudomonadales; family Pseudomonadaceae; genus Pseudomonas; species Pseudomonas sp. HY2-MNA-CIBAN-0224. The sequence goes on from NZ_JBEOPQ010000043.1 coordinate 42,421, forward strand.
CAGTTGTTGCGGTGACTGCGCCAAGACCTGTTGCGGCGCGGCCACATACAGGGCGATATCGCGTTCCCCGGCTTGTTCGTTCAGCAGTTCGTTGGCCAAGCGGGCCGGGTCGGGGAAGGTGTGCCCGATCAGCAAGCGGCCCCAGCCGCAGTGCACGGCGACCGGTTGCGTATCCAGCGCGCTGCCATCTTCGGCAAAGCGCGCCTGGAGTCGCTCGTAGGAGGGCGTTTGCCCGCGCAGTAAACGTTGGCTATAGGCGGTGGCAAGGGGTTTCATTGATCAAATTCCTTGTTCGCTCAGCCACAGATTCAGGGCTGCCAATTGCCACAGTTTGGAACCGTTCAGTGGCGTCAGTTGGCTTTGCGGATGGCTCAGCAGGCGGTCCAGCATGGCCGGCTGAAACAGCCCGCGATCCTGACTTGGGTCCAGCAATAGATCACGGACCCAATTGCGTGTGTTGCCTTCCAGATGCTTGAGACCGGGTACCGGGAAATAGCCTTTTTTGCGGTCGATGACTTCGCTGGGGATCACCAGGCGAGCGGCTTCCTTGAGCACATGCTTGCCGCCGTTAGGCAGCTTGAAACGTGCCGGGATGCGCGCCGACAGTTCCGCCAGGCGGTAATCCAGAAACGGTGTACGCGCTTCAAGGCCCCAGGCCATGGTCATGTTATCGACGCGTTTCACCGGGTCATCCACCAGCATGACGGTGCTGTCCAGACGCAGCGCCTTGTCGACGCCCGCATCCGCGCCGGGCTGGGCAAAGTGCTCGCGCACAAAGTCACCGGCAGCATCGTTGGCGGTCAGCCATTGTGGCTGCACCGTGGCCTGGTACTCGGCATAGCTGCGATCAAAAAAGGCCTCGCGGTAGGCCGCGTAAGGATCGCTGGCGCCGTCAACTTGCGGGTACCAGTGGTAACCGGCAAACAGTTCATCAGCACCCTGGCCGCTTTGCACCACCTTGCAATGTTTGGCGACTTCGCGCGACAGCAGGTAAAAGGCGATGCAGTCGTGGCTGACCATCGGCTCGCTCATGGCCCGGAAGGCCGCCGGCAATTGCTCGATGATTTCGTTTTCGCCAATGCGTAACTGGTGATGACGGGTGCCGTAATGCTCGGCAATAAGGTCCGAATACTCGAATTCATTCCCGCGCTCGCCGCCTGCGTCTGCAAAGCCAATGGAAAAGGTCGACAGGTCTTGTACGCCGACTTCCCGCAGCAAACCGACCAGCAGGCTGGAGTCGACACCGCCTGACAGCAGCACCCCGACATCGACCGCAGCGCGCTGGCGAATGGCGACGGCTTCACGGGTGCTGTCCAGTACGCGTTCGCGCCAGTCTTCAAATGTTAGATTGGTCTCATCTGCATGCGGGCCGTAGGGCAGTGTCCACCAGGTTTTCTGCTCGGTGGTGCCGTCGGCGTCAATGCGCAGCCACGTAGCAGGCGGCAGTTTTTCAATGCCTGCAATCAGCGTGCGCGGGGCCGGGACCACGGCGTGGAAGTTCAAGTAGTGGTTCAGCGCGACCGGGTCGAGCATCGGGTTGATATCGCCGCCTTTAAGCAGGGCGGGCAGGGTGGAGGCAAAGCGCAGGCGTTCGCCGGTGCGTGACAGGTACAGGGGTTTTACGCCCAGACGGTCGCGGGCAATGAACAAGCGTTTTGCATCTCGCTCCCATATGGCAAAAGCGAACATGCCATTGAGCTTGGGCAGCAAGGCTTCGCCCCACGCGTGGTAGCCCTTGAGCAGGACCTCGGTGTCGCCGCCGGAGTAAAAGGCGTAGCCGAGTGCTTCCAGTTCGGCGCGCAATTCCGGGAAGTTGTAGATCGCCCCGTTGAACGCCAGCGACAGGCCCAACTGGTTGTCGATCATGGGTTGCGCTGAGCCGTCCGACAAATCCATGATTTTCAGACGACGATGGCCCAGGGCTATTGGCCCTTGGCTATGAAAACCCCAGGCATCGGGGCCACGTGGAGCAAGGTGGTGGGTGATGCGTTCGATGGCCGCCAGGTCGGCAGGTTGATGATCAAAACGTAACTCGCCAGCTAATCCGCACATGGTGTGTAAATCCTTGGTATTTCGGCATGTGTGTCACTACCGCTTCAGTCGCCATCCCTAGGGGATGCGGGCAGCGCGGGCACGGTTTAGAGAAGACTTGGCGGGTTGCCATGCCTTCAGCCCAAACGACGCACAGGCGATAAAAATGCCGCGCGCCGCGATGAATGACCGTGTTTTATCGAGTGATCGTGGTCTGGATCGTTCAATAAAATTTACCAACGGTGATTGTTCGCGGCGTGGATCGGGTCTACACAAGGGGCGGTTGGCCCCGGCAGTGCGGGGGCGCACTGCCGGGTTGAAGGCCGGTTCTAAAGCCTGCGCACCAAGGCGCGCACAGCAAAACGGTTGGGGTGGCAGGCTTCGGCGACGGGGCGGGGCAGAGGCAGGGGTTCGTCGTTGATCCAGGCGGCAAGCAGTTCGCCGGACAGCGGTGCGGTGATCAAGCCGCGTGAGCCATGGCCGCTGTTGACATACAAACCGTCAAGCCACGGGCATTGGGTATCGGGCACCTGCCGGGCGTCTTTGCTGAGCACGGCATAGGCCTGGCTGAATACTTCGGGATCGGCCAGCGGCCCGACAATCGGCAAGTAGTCGGGGCTGGTGCAACGAAACGCGGCCCAGCCTTGCAAGGTCTGCGGGTTGAGGTTTGCTCCGCCGAGACGCTGTACCAGGTCAGGCGAAATTTCTTCAAGCAAATCCAGATTGCCCTGATGGCCTTCAGGTGTGGTGGTCAGGTCTTCGTTATGAAAATCGAAGCTGGCGCCCACCGTGTGTTCGCCCAAACGCCCCGGCGCCACATAACCTTCGGCGCACACCACGGTGTTAAGCGCCGCGCTTTGCGGGGTTTCGAGCAGTTGGGTGATTTGCCCGCGAATGCGCTTGAGCGGCAAACCGCTGCTGGCCGGGAAGCGTTTGACCTCGGCCGCCCCGGCCAGAATCACCACAGGTGCGCTGGCCAGTACCTGTTCACCCTGGCATGCCTGCCATTGGCCCTGCACTTTATTGAGTTGCAGCACATCATGGTGGGTCAAGACGCTGACGTTGGGGTGCAGCGTCTGAAACTGGCATAAAGCGGGCGGATGCACCCAGCCGCCTTCCGGGTAAAAAAGCCCGCCATGGGCCAGGTCTATGCCTGCCAAGGCTTGTGCCTGGGGTTGATCCAGCACGTGCACCAGCGCGGGCGGGAAGGCAGCGGCCAGTTGCTCCTGACGCTCGGCCTCTTTGGCATTGAAGCCCAGTTGCAACACGCCGCAATCATCCCAGTCGCGTCCGCGCTGCAAGTGCTCGAGCACGCGGCGGGTGTAGCCAAAGCCACAGACGATCATTTGCGACAGTGCCGTGCCGTGGGCGGACAGTTTGAGATACAACACCCCTTGCGGGTTGCCGGAGGCTTCTTTGGCCAAGCGTTCGTGACGCTCCAGCAGCAGCACCTTCCAGCCGCGCTTGGCCAGGCTGTTGGCGCTGGCGCAACCCGACAAACCACCGCCGATCACCAGCGCGGTGCGCGGGCCGCTGATCTGTGGTGGGCGAGCGAACCAGGGTTTGACCGTGGCGCCGGGCGCAGCGGTGTCCGGCAGGCCGAGAAAGACCCCGCGCAGGATCTCCCACTTATGGCCGATACCCGGCGTGCGGCGCATTTTAAACCCGGCCTCATTCAGGGCGCGGCGTACCCAGCCGGTGCTGGTAAAGGTGCTGAGGGTGGACTCGGGAGCCGCCAAACGGGCCAATTGTGCGAACAGTTCTGGCGTCCACATGTCCGGGTTTTTCGCGGGCGCGAAGCCGTCCAGAAACCACGCGTCGACTTGAGCATCGAGCTGTGGCAGTTGCTCCAGCGCATCGCCGATCAGCAGCGTGAGCGTGACCCGGCCATTGGCCAGGCTTAGGGTTTGAAACCCCGGATGAATGGCCCAATAGCTGGCCAGCAGTTGCTCGCTGTAGTGCGCCAGCTCCGGCCAGAGGGCGAGGGCGCGTTGCAGGTCAGCGCGGGTCAGCGGGTATTTTTCGGCACTGATGAAATGCAGCCGGGCCTCAGGGTGCGCCGTTTCGTCGAACAGTTGCCACGCACAGAGAAAGTTGAGGCCGGTCCCGAAGCCGGTTTCACCAATCACAAAATGCGCGTTTGCGGGCAAGGCGCTGAAGCGCTCGCGCAAGGCATTCTGTTCAATAAAGACGTAACGGGTTTCTTCAAGGCCGGACTTGTCTGAAAAATACACGTCGTCAAACAGTCGCGAATGGGGGCGACCCTGGTCATCCCAGTCGAGCTGGGCATTGGGCATTTCAATGGTCATGTGAGGCTCTGCATCGGCAAGGCGGCCATTCTAGCTGATCGGCCACAGCACGACGGATTGATGACAGTTTTATGCGTTTTGTTGTTACGCGCAGGCATCAATCGTCTAGGCTTGTGACATCTTGCCAGGGAGCTTTCCATGTTCGAATCTGCAGAAATCGGTCATTGCGTCGACAAAGAAACCTACGACAGAGAAGTTCCTGCCCTACGCGAGGCTTTGCTTGAGGCGCAGTACGACTTGCACCAGCAAAAGCGCGCAGCGGTGATTGTGCTGATCAACGGCATCGAGGGCGCTGGCAAGGGTGAAACAGTCAAGCTGCTGAGTGAGTGGATGGACCCTCGGCTGATTGAGGTGCGTACCTTTGATCAGCAATCGGACGAAGAACTGGCGCGTCCGCCGGCGTGGCGTTACTGGCGTCATTTGCCGGCCAAAGGCCGCATGGGCGTGTTTTTCGGCAATTGGTACAGCCAGATGCTCCAGGCCCGGGTGCACGGGGTGATCAAGGACGCGGTGCTGGATCAAGCGATCACCGGGGCCGAGCGCCTGGAGCGCATGCTCTGTGACGAAGGCGCGGTCATTTTCAAATTCTGGTTTCACTTGTCCAAAAAACAAATGAAAGCACGGCTCAAAGCTTTGAAGGATGACCCGCTGCACAGCTGGCGAATCAGCCCGCTGGACTGGCAGCAATCCAAAACCTACGACAAGTTTGTGCGTTACGGCGAGCGTGTACTGCGTCGCACCAGCCGTGATTACGCGCCCTGGCACATCGTTGAGGGTGTAGACCCGCACTACCGCGGCCTGACCGTGGGCAAGATTTTACTCGAAGGGCTGCAAGCCGCGTTAAGCGCACCCAAGGCTCGCCCGCGCTCAATCAACGTGCCGTTGCTGCCTGAAAGCCGAGATGGGTTGAGCCTGCTCGACTGTCTGGACATGACCCAGGTACTGGAGAAGGATGACTATAAAGAGCAACTGGTCACCGAACAGGCACGGCTATCGGGCCTGATGCGTGACAAGCGCATGCGCCGTCATGCCTTGATTACGGTGTTCGAGGGCAACGATGCGGCGGGCAAGGGCGGTGCCATTCGCCGCGTTGCGGCGGCACTCGACCCGCGTCAATACAACATCGTGCCGATTGCTGCGCCGTCCCAGGACGAGCGCGCACAACCTTACCTCTGGCGCTTTTGGCGACAGATCCCGGGGCGCGGAAAATTCACCATCTTTGACCGCTCATGGTATGGGCGGGTGCTGGTAGAGCGGGTCGAGGATTTTTGCACCCAGGCCGACTGGATGCGCGCCTACGGCGAAATCAATGATTTCGAAGAACAACTGAAAAATTCGGGGGTGATCGTCGTCAAGTTCTGGCTGGCGATCGATAAAGACACGCAACTGGAGCGTTTTCAGGAGCGGGAAGCTATCCCGTTCAAGCGTTTCAAAATTACCGAGGAAGACTGGCGTAACCGCGAGAAGTGGGACCTGTACCGCACCGCTGTGTGCGACATGGTTGACCGCACCAGCACGGAAATTTCGCCCTGGACACTGGTCGCGGCCAATGACAAACGCTGTGCACGGGTCAAAGTGTTGCGCACCATCAACGAAGCGCTGGAAGCCGCGTTTGCCAAAAGCGACAAACACGTTAAGAAGGGCAAGGCCATGATTCGTATCTAGGCGTTGAACTGCGCTACGCCTCCTGAATCCGATTTCATACGATCTGTAGGAGGGGCCGCCCCGTCTTCGACGCCGCGCTGTCGCGCAGCAATCAGGACAGCGAGTATCTTCAGCATCCCCCAATCGGTTCCCTCTCCTTCGGGAGAGGGCTAGGGTGAGGGGGCTTTGGCTTTTATGTACATATCCGTTGCTGCGGCAACGGCCACTTAGGGTTCCGGCCTTACGCCGTGCCACTTTGAAAAGCGCAAAGTG
>NZ_JBEOPQ010000044.1:0-48568 GCF_040310285.1 Pseudomonas sp. HY2-MNA-CIBAN-0224
GAGCTTGCCTCGCGATCTTTTAAAGATCAAAAGATCGCGAGGCAAGCTCGCTCCTACAAGGTTTAGGGCTGATTCTGGCCCAATCGCAAGCTGGCGCGGATCCCCTGGACTTCAGGCTCGTTGGCTTTGTATCCGTCAGCCGGGCCCGCGTAGGAGAGGGCGTAAGCGTTTTGCCCCTGAGTCGCTGCGACCAGGGTCTGGGTGATCACGTGGTTGCCGTTTTGGGTGATTTTGCAGGTGGTCTCCAGCGCTTTCAGGCCGCCCAAGGTGCTGGCGTGGATTTTGTTACAGGCACTCTGATAACCCCCTTGCGCGAAGTTCTTCTGCAAGGTCTTGCGCATTTCCAGCAACACCGCGTCCATGTTCACCTGGTGCTCAGGCGCGAGGGTCGACTGGGTCAGTTCCATGACCATCTGCGGGTCACCATTGGCGTCGTTTTTCACCGCTCGCTGGCGTTGAACGGTAGTGTCGGCCTCGGCCGGCACGGCTTGCACGTCCCAGCCCCCCGGCCAGGTGATCATCAAACTGTCGGCGTTGGCCGCAGGCAGCGACAGGGCCAGCAGCAGTCCGGCAAATGCGGTGTAACGGTGACAAACAGTCATGGGCAACAGGCCTTGAGCGCAGGTTTCGAAAGGCTATAGTGTATCAATAGGTGTCAAAGTCTTGCTTTAGTGTGATCAATCATTTTCACCATTCCTCAGCTAAACCTTTGCTTCTTATGTCTAATCCCGGACAATCGCGGCCCTCTTATGGCTGGGGCGTGGTCAGTAAGGTGTGTTTTGTCCGCCCCGGCTGCGTGGTAACGACCGGCTAGCGGAGATTTGACCGGATGAATGACCAGGCTAACAGCGTCGATGAACGCTTTGACGACGCGACACCTGCGACCCTCAGTCGCTGGAACCGCCACGATACTACCTGGATGCTGGGCCTGTTTGGCACGGCCATTGGCGCAGGTACTTTGTTTTTGCCCATCAACGCAGGCATTGGTGGCTTCTGGCCGCTGTTGATCCTGGCGCTGCTGGCATTCCCCATGACGTTTTATGCGCACCGCGGCCTGACCCGTTTTGTACTGTCCGGTCGTGAAGGCTCAGATATCACTGACGTGGTGGAAGAACACTTCGGCCTGACAGCCGGAGCGTTGATCACGCTGCTGTACTTTCTGGCGATTTTCCCGATTCTGCTGATCTACAGCGTGGCGCTGACCAACACGGTCGGCAGCTTCATGCTCAATCAGTTGCACATCACGCCGCCGCCCCGGGTCATTTTGTCGTTAGTGCTGATCCTCGGCCTGCTGACGGTGGTGCGCTGCGGCGAACAAGTGATCGTCAAGGCCATGAGCATGATGGTTTACCCGTTCATTGCCGCGCTGCTGTTTCTGGCAGTGTTTTTGATCCCGCACTGGAACGGCGGCATTCTGGCCACGGCCAGCACCCTGCCGGAGCCATCGGCCTTGCTGCACACCCTGTGGCTGGCGATCCCGGTGATGGTTTTCTCGTTTAACCACTCACCGATCATTTCGGCTTTTGCCGTTGATCAAAAGCGCCGTTACGGCGCCAGCGCGGATGAGCGCAGCTCGCAGATCCTCTCGCGCGCGCACCTGCTGATGGTGGTGATGGTGCTGTTCTTCGTGTTCAGCTGCGTGCTCACGCTGTCCCCTGAACAACTGGCCGAAGCCAAGGCGCAGAACCTGTCGATCCTGTCTTACCTGGCTAACCACTTCAGCAACCCGACCATCGCCTTTGCCGCGCCGCTGATTGCGTTTGTGGCGATTGCCAAGTCCTTCCTGGGGCACTACATCGGTGCTAATGAAGGCCTCAAAGGGTTGATCCTGAAGACCGGCAAGCGTCCGGCCGGTAAAACCCTGGAACGCCTGACGGCGGCCTTCATGCTGTTGGTGTGCTGGGCGGTTGCGACCCTCAACCCCAGCATTTTGCGCATGATTGAAAGCTTCGGCGGCCCGGTAATTGCGGCCATCCTGTTCCTGATGCCGATGTACGCGATTCGTCGTGTGCCGAGCATGCGTCAGCACGCGGGCAAAATCTCCAACGTGTTTGTCACCGTGGTCGGCCTGGTGGCGATTTCGTCGCTGGTCTACTCGCTGATCCCTTGATCCAGGGCCTGTCGCTGCCGTTCTGCGCAGTGACAGGCCACTGATTGATCGTATCTTGTCGTGCAACGCTTGAGTCTGGGCTGCACTCTGAATACTATTGCGACAAATTCCTATTCGCATTTTATTTTCAGTGTGCATCGAGGGCTCTTGTGTCGTCATCACCGTCCAACTCATCGCTGCTGCACACCGACGTTCGCAATCTGTATAGCGATCATCACCACTGGCTGGTGAATTGGCTGCGACGGCGGCTGCGCAATGCCGAGAATGCGGACGATATGGCGCAGGACACTTTCCTTTATGTGCTCGGCAAACCGGAGCAGGTCGCGCAGTTGCGTGAACCGCGCGCCTGGCTGAGCAGCATTGCCAAAGGCTTGATGATTGACCGTTATCGTCGTCAGCAGGTGGAGCAGTCTTATTTGCAGGCGCTTGCACACGTGCCTGAACAGGACATGCCGTCACCCGAAGAACGCTTGATCCTGCTGGAAACCCTGACCCGTATCGATGCCTTGCTCGATGGCCTGAAACCCAACGTACGCACTGCCTTTTTACTGTCGCGGCTCGAAGGCTTGGGCTATCAGGCGATTGCCGAGCGGTTGGAGGTGAGCGTGAGTTCGGTCGAGAAGTACATGGCGACGGCGATTCGTCATTGTTTCCTGGCGCGCGCGGCCTTGTGAGCGGGGGCAACGGCGCCATGTCGGGTTCTGTCGAGTTTTCATCTGAGGTGCTGGATGCGGCTATCAATTGGCTGGTGAAAACCCAGTCCGGGGCTGTTGATCCGCAGATACACGCAGCCTGCCAGCAATGGCGCGCCGCGCATGTCAGCCATGAGGCGGCCTGGCAAGCCCTGCAAGTGACCGAGTCGACTTTTCGCCAGGCGTCAGCCTTGTCGGGGCGGGTAGCGCTGGACACCTTGAGTGGCAGCGGTCGGCTGCGCTCACGGCGTCAGGCGCTCAAGGTCCTTGGGCTAGGTGTGCTGGGCGCCGGGGCGGGAGGGCTTGTGTGGCAACAACAACCGTGGCGCACCTTTGGCGCTGACTATGCCACCGCCGTGGGCGAGCGCCGCGTGTTTAATCTGGCCGATGGCACACGCCTGCAACTCAATACCGACAGCGCTGCGGACGTTGTCTTCAACGAGCAACAGCGCTTGATTGTGTTGCGTGACGGCGAGGTTTTTATCCGTACCGGCAATGACCCTGACGCCTCGGCCGGGCGCCGACCGTTTTGGGTGCACACCCGTGAGGCGCGGTTACAGGCCATTGGCACCGCCTTTGACGTGCGCCAGGAGTCTGGCCGTACCCGGCTGATGGTTGAAGAGGGCATGGTGGCTATCCATTTGCCAGCGGCGCAGCCGGTGTTGGTGCCGGCGGGCAAGGAATATGTGATCGATGGGCAATCGGCCCGTTTGCAAACCTCCTCGGCCTTGCACGTCAGCAGTTGGACGAGCGGGGCGCTGGTGGCGAAAAACATGCGCCTGGAAGACTTGGCGGCCGAACTGTCGCGTTATCGCCAGGGCTGGTTGTTGTGTGATTCTGCGGTCAGTGATTTGCGCGTGTCCGGGGTATTTCAACTCGAGCATATCGACCAGGCATTGCAGGGCTTGAGCCAGACGCTGGCGGTGCGCATCGAGCGCAGAACGCGGTTCTGGACGCGGATTGTGGCGGTTTAGCCAAGATCAAAAGATCGCGAGGCAAGCTCGCGTCCAGGTCAATACGAATAATTATCAAATTTCTTTGCGGGTTTTTTCGCGTCCTTCGACAACTAGGCATAAGACCTTTTAATTGCAGGAGCAAAACCCATGTCCGCTGCCGTTCAACCTCTTTTCTTGCCCGCGCGTAGCCGCTTGGCCATTGCCCTGCAGGCGGTCTTGCTGGGCGGTGCTGTGCTGGCAGCCGTGCAACCGTTTTCGATGACGGTGGCCGCATCGGTCAGTGCGCAACGCAGTTTCGATGTGCCGGCCAGTACGCTGGAAGACGCGCTTAACCGCTTTGCCCAGCAGGCCAATATTTCGCTGCCTTACGACCCGGCACTGGTACAGAACAAACAGGCGCCAGCGCTCAAGGGCCGTTTTGAGGTGCCGCAAGCGTTGCAGCAATTGCTCAAAGGCAGCGGTCTGACCGCCACCGAAGGGGCCAACGGGGTGTGGACGCTGTACCCGCTGACCTCTGGCAGCGCAGACGGCAAGTTACAACTACAGGCCACCAGTGTGACCGGCGTGGCATTGGGCGGGACAACCGAAGGCAGCAATTCCTACACCACGGGCGAAACCAGTACGGCAACCAAATTGCCGCTTTCGCTGCGTGAAACACCGCAGTCAGTCACGGTCATTACCCGTCAGCAAATGACCGATCAAGGGCTGGGCAGCATTGCCCAAGTGATGGAGCAAACGCCGGGCATTACCGTGATGCACGATGACAGCGAACGTTACAACTTCTACTCCCGCGGCTTTACCCTGGATAACTTCCAGTACGACGGCGTACCGACCTCGGACTTCACTACCAATACCAACGGTCTGGGCATGCGCGACATGGCCATTTACGACCGGGTAGAGGTGGTGCGCGGTTCCACCGGTTTGATGAGCGGCGTGGGCAGCCCGTCGGGGGCGGTGAATCTGGTGCGCAAACGCCCGACCAAAGACTTCCAGGGCTATGTGTCGGGCAGCGGTGGCTCATGGGACCGCTATCGCAGTGAACTGGACCTGTCGGGCCCCTTGACTGAAAACGGCGCGGTGCGCGGGCGCGTGGTGGCCGCTCATGAAGACGGACGCTCCTTTATCGACCGGTATTCGTCCATCAAAGATGTGTTCTATGGCATCGCTGAGGCTGATCTGACCGACGATACGACGCTGTATGCCGGTATCGACTATCAAAAAATCGACTCCAATGGCTCAAGTTTTGGCCAGTTGCCGCTGTATTACAGCGATGGCAGCCGAACCCACTTTAAGCGCTCCATGAACCCGGCCGCCAAGTGGGCGTATGCCGACAGTAAAAGCACCAAGTACTTCGCCGGGGTAGAGCAGCGTTTCGATAACGATTGGCTGTTGAAAGTCGAAGCCAGCCACTGGAAGGGCAACACCGACCAGTTGCAGGGCAATATCGTGGGCTGGGGACCGTTCCCGGACAAAACCACGGGTGAAGCGCAGTTCATGAGCGGCACCAAAACCTTCGAGATCAACACCGATACGCTGGACGCCTATGCCACCGGACCCTTTGAGTTCTTGGGGCGCAGCCATGAATTGGTGCTGGGTGCCAATGTCAGTAATCGTCGCAACGACTACCTGGCCGAGAATGCTGACGACCTGACCATCAATTACCAAAATTGGAACAACGATGCGCCGCGTCCGGGCCCTGCTCAATTGAGTCAAGGCTTGAAACAGCGCTATAAGACGAAGGAATCGGCGCTCTATGGCGCCTTGCGCCTTAAGCCGACGGATGATTTGTCGGTCATCCTCGGTGCTCGCGTGGTCGACTACGACCGCAAAGGGACGATGACCTACAACGCTGCGCAAACGATCCCTACGCTCGATGATTCGAAAAAGACCGGCAAGCCGATCCCCTACGCGGGGATCGTCTACGATCTGAGCGCCAATCACTCGGTTTATGCCAGCTACACCGAGATTTTTACCCCGCAAAGCTATTTCGATCGCAACGATAAAGTGCTCGCACCGATGACCGGCAAAAGCTACGAGGCGGGCTTGAAGTCGGAGTATTTCGACGGTGCACTGAACACCAGTTTTGCCGTGTTCCTGATCAAGCAAGACAACTATGCCGAATACGATGGTGTGCGCGATAACGGCGAAGATGCCTACAAGGCCATCGACGGCACTAAAACCAAGGGCTTTGAGGCCGAGATTTCCGGTGAAGTGGCGCGCGGCTGGCAATTGCTGGCGGGTTACACCTACGCCCAACCACGGGACAAGGACGGCAAACGCATCAACAGCAACCACCCCGAGCAGTTGTTCAAACTGGCCACCAGTTACCAACTGGACGGTGACCTCAAGGACCTGACCGTGGGCGGTAATCTGTCCTGGCAAGGTTCGACTTACAGTGAGCTGGACTCATCGATCAAAGCCGACGCCAAAGAAGGCAGTTTCGCGGTGGTGGGGTTGATGGCGCGTTATGACATCAGCCAAAACCTCAGCGCCACGGTCAACCTCAACAACGTCTTTGACCGCGAATACCTCAGCGGTTATGGCCTGTATTCGACCTACTACTATGGTGATCCGCGCAACCTGATGCTGGGGATGAAGTACAGCTTCTGAGAAGGGGTTCATGTCGCCGCGGGGACGATTGGGCTATGGTTGGGCAACCATTCCAAGCGGAGCCAGACGATGAGCGACTCAACCCTTCATCATGCTGCGGCTGAGGGCTATGCCCAGGGCGCTGACACTTATGTTCGCGGGCGCCCAGATTACCCGCCCCAGGTCAGCGCCTGGCTGACTGACACCCTGGGCCTGCGGCCTGGCCAGACGGTACTCGAAGTGGGTGCCGGAACTGGCAAATTCACCCCGCGCCTGTTGCAGACCGGCGCACGGGTGATCGTGCTTGAGCCGGTCCAGGCCATGCTCGCCAAACTGTCAAAGGCCCATCCTGAGGTCGAAGCGCATCAAGGCACCGTACAAGCCATTCCACTGGCTGATGCCAGTGTCGACGTGGTGGTGTGCGCACAAGCCTTTCACTGGTTTGCCAACCATGAAGCCCTGGCCGAGATTCATCGCGTGCTTAAACCGGGCGGGCGCCTGGGGCTGATCTGGAATCTGCGTGATGCCAGCGTACCGTGGGTGGCGAAACTCGATGCGCTGGTCAATCAATGGGAAGGCGATGCGCCACGCTTCTACACCGGCGTCTGGCGTCAGGCATTTCCGTTTGACGGCCTTGGGCCGCTGCAAGAGCAACGGTTCATTCAGCCTCATAACGGGCCGGTCGAAGACGTGATTTTCAATCGCGTGCGTTCCACCAGCTTTATCTCGGCACTGGCGCCTGATGAGCGGGAAAAGGTGGAGCAGCAACTGCGTGATTTTGTCGCGTCATACGAAGAGTTGAAACCTGGCAGGGAAGTCAGTGTGCCGTACATCACTTATGCGTTTGTGACGCAGAAACTGGCGTGATCCCCTCTCAATTTTCGGAAAGCTACGCGTACTACAAACCAAACGGATCCTTCTGACAGGGTAGTTCCGCACCCCCTCGGCATACTGGCTGAGCGCCGCTAACTGGCAATTTGACAGTTAGCGGGCACTTAACCTTCCTCCACCAGGATGCTGACATGACCCTATTACACAACAACGCTCACGCCTTGCCCGGTGCCTGCGTATGAAGCGCATGAACATCACCGTCGGGTCCAGGACCACGGTGGGCGGCGTGGTGGTGACGGGCTGGGAGCTGATGACAATCAACGATCAGATTCTGGCTCGCGAAGGTGACAGTATCGAGTGCCCGGTGTGTGGCAGCACAGGCGTTATCGTGCTGTGCGGTCCGCGCCATGATGAATCACTGGGAGGGCGGCAAGCCGCGCTGGAAGGCGACTTGTGCCAGTGCCTGTGCCGCCCTGCGCCGCGACTGATCCCTGATCAATACATCAGAGGCCAAGTGCTGGGAGATGCCAGAGGGCCTCAGCAGAGTTACATGGAGTATTTGGCTCAGTGGCCCGAATCGCCGGCACCTAAAAAAACAGCCCCCGCCAGTGCTGAACCCGAGCTGGAAGAAGAGGACGAAGAAGAGGAACTGGAGTCCGGCATCACCTTGCATGTGGGCTTGTTCTTCGATGGCACGGGGAATAACCAGGGCAACAGCGAAGCGGCGAAAGGTTGCCTGGCCATTAGCTTGGGTATAGGTGAACAGGAAGGCGCGGATATACGTCAGCATTGCGCGAGCTTTGGCTTTGACGGTAAAGGAAACTCGCCGGATAACAGCTATAGCAACGATGTCACCAATGTGGCGCGGCTTTATGGGCTATATCCGGATCAGGCATATACGCAGTTGCCGCAGGAAGCGGAAGAGGCTTTTTTAAAGGTCTACCTCGAGGGGATCGGTACAGTCACCGGTCAGGCTGACTCGCGCTATAGCCAGGCCAGCGGTCGAGGCAACTCAGGGGTTGTGGCGCGAGTTGAGCAAGCACCTGCCTTGATTTTGGAGCAGATTCGAACACTGCAAGACAATAATCCCGGCCTGACCATTTGGCGAATAGTCATTGATTTGTTTGGATTTAGCCGTGGTGCTGCTGCCGCACGGCATTGCGCCAATGACCTGCTAAAGGGGCCGAAAAGCCTTATCGCCCAATCGATCCCTCCGGGAACGAAGGGCTTGTCTGATGGCTTTAGATGGCGCCACCGAACAGATTTCAACCTCAACTTTATCGGCCTGTTTGATACGGTGCCTGGGGTGGTTGCACCTTTAAGCGGCGACTTTAGCCCGCACAACGCCAGTAACCCGGGCCTTGACCTGTACCTTGCGCCCGGCATTGCACGCCATGTGGTGCAATTTGTGGCGCGCCACGAATATCGTCATAACTTCTCACTGGTTCGTACCGACAATGACGTCGAGCTGCCCGGTGTCCACTCCGATATTGGTGGCGGTTATTTGCCTTTGGCCACTGAAAAAGTGCTGCTGAGTAAACCCCAGAGCAGTCAGGTGCCTGTCGACATGCCAGAAACCTCCACGGTCGCTTATGACCGAGCCCGGCAGTTGATGGGGGTAATGCTGCCGGACCTGGAGCCCTATCTGCAGCGCTGGAGTATCGACACATGGGCGGTGGTTCTGCCTTATAACAAACGCCGTGACATGTTTGCCGAGAAACGCGTGTATGCCGCCCTACGCAGTGAGCGGCAGGTGCATGGTCAGTTGTCACTGATTTACTTGCGGGCCATGCGCGAGCTGGGCATACGAAACGGGATTCCTTTCAAGGACGTTCCCGAGACCCCTGCATTTGCCTTACCGGCAGACCTGTATTCCATTGCCATCAAACTGCAAGCGTATGCCGTCGGCGACAGCTTTCCCGGACTGACCCTTGAAGAGGTGGCCTTACTACAGCGCAAATACGTCCACTTATCGGGCAATTGGAATGCCGTCTGGGGCAAACACA
Organism: Pseudomonas sp. HY2-MNA-CIBAN-0224; assembly: GCF_040310285.1. Lineage (NCBI taxonomy): Bacteria > Pseudomonadati > Pseudomonadota > Gammaproteobacteria > Pseudomonadales > Pseudomonadaceae > Pseudomonas > Pseudomonas sp. HY2-MNA-CIBAN-0224. The sequence goes on from NZ_JBEOPQ010000044.1 coordinate 9,185, forward strand.
ACAGCGACATTGAGGTGCTCTTCATCAATAGGCCGGCTGCGGGCGGTAAACGGGCGGTGCATCCCAATGAATAAATTCAAGCTGCTAGTGATGTGCGGTGTATTTGGGTTGATGGTGGGCTGTGCCAAGGGTAGCAATGGGTTGCCCTATGATGCATGGCGCTTAGGGCTGGGAGCCCCTGATTATATGGAAGTGTGGATCGAAACCGCAGATGCGGTGGATGTGCGAGACCGTGTCTTCAAGCGAGCTATGAGCGGAGTAGCCGCTATCAATACACCTAAAAGCCTCAAGGGCAACACGCGCGGCTGGCCCAGCTATCCCGGTTGGGGCGCAGGCAAGTATGTTTATGGCGCTGCGGTACCACGCTTGATCTATGTGCGCTGGCAATCATTGGTGGAGCCACAAACCTACGAGGTTTATATCGTGATCCCTGAGGCCATTCAGCAGGCCATGATCAGGCCTGAAAAGGCTTTTTGCGCGTTCGATGCCAAATGGATCACCGGTTACCGTAAAGGCGTGACCGTAGGGCTGGCCCCCGGCGGTATTGCCAAAGTGTGGATTTCAGGCCCTTGCGTCAGCCCAATCGAAGTGGCCAGGGTCTAGGGAGAAGTCGTTAAAGAAGGGCCTTCTGGCGGCCAGACTAATGGCAAATATGCCTTGCCGTTAGAGCCAGAAACAAAAGCCTACATCGAAAAATACGGGGTGCCTTATGGCTCTTGGTAAAGGGCCGCCGCACACGTGCGGAGCATCCCAATGACTACATTCAAGCTGCTATGGGTGTGCGGTGTACTTGGGTTGATGGTGGGCTGTGCCAAGGGCAACAACGGGTTGCCCTATGAGGGGTGGCGTCTTGGGCTGTTTGCTCCCAACTACATGCAAGTATGGATCGAAACCGCAGACGCTGTAGATGTGCGAGACCGTGTATTCAAGCGAGCCATGAGCGGAGGTGCCTCTATCCAGACCCCTAAAAACCTCAAGGGCAACCCACGCGGGTGGCCCAGCTACCCCGGTTGGGGCGCCGGCAAGTATGTTTACGGGGCTGCGGTACCGCGTTTGATCTATGTGCGCTGGCAATCACTGGTGGAGCCGCAAACCTACGAGGCTTATATCGTGATCCCTGAGGCCATTCAGCAGGCCATGGTCAAACCGGAGAAAGCCTTTTGTGAGTTCGATACCAAATGGATCACCGGTTACCGTAAAGGCGTGACCGTAGGGTTGGCCCCCGGCGGTATTGCCAAAGTGTGGATTACTGGCCCTTGCGTCAGCCCAATCGAAGTGGCCAGGGTTCAGGGCGAAGTCGTTAAAGAAGGACCTGATGGCGGTCGATCTGGTGGCAATTATGCCTTGCCCTTAAAACCAGAAACAAAAGCCTACATCGAAAAATACGGGGTGCCTTATGGCTCTTGGTAAAGGCCAGCGCGCCTCGCGATCTGTGTTATGGCCAATAGATCGCGAGACGCGCCAACAGAAGGGGGGGGCAGCTGTTATTTACCTGACAGCAGGGCTTCAAGTTTTTCCTGGTCGCGGGCGAATTGACGGATGCCTTCGGCCAGTTTTTCAGTGGCCATGGCGTCTTCGTTCGAGGCCCAGCGAAATTGCGCTTCGTTGAGGGTCAAACGCGGCTCGCCGGTCGCGCCGGGGCTGAGTTTGCGCGCCAGTGCGCCGTCGTCCTGCGCCAGTTTTTCCAGCAGGTCCGGGCTGATGGTCAGGCGGTCGCAGCCTGCCAGTTGCTCGATCTGGTTGGTGTTGCGAAAGCTCGCGCCCATGACCACGGTCTTGTAATCATTGGCCTTGTAGTAGTTGTAGATGCGGGTTACCGACTGCACGCCCGGATCATCTGAGCCGGTGTAATCAATACCGGTGGATTTCTTGTACCAGTCGTAGATGCGGCCCACGAACGGCGAAATCAAAAACACCCCGGCATCGGCACAGGCGGCGGCCTGGGCAAACGAGAACAGCAGGGTCAGGTTGGTCTGGATACCGGCTTTTTCCAGCTTCTCGGCAGCACGGATGCCTTCCCAGGTCGACGCCAGCTTGATCAGCACGCGGTCGCGGCTTACGCCGGCCTTGTCATACAGCTCGATTAATTGATTGGCTTTTTGCAGCAGGGCTGGCTCGTCAAACGACAGGCGCGCATCGACTTCAGTGGAGATACGGCCCGGAATGACCTTCAAGATACCGCTACCCACCGACACCGCGAAAAGATCGCAGGCCAGGCCAACATCACCTTTGGCGTGGGTAATAGCGTTTTTCAGCAGGTCGGCATAACCCGGCAGGGCTGCGGCCTTGAGCAGCAGGGAAGGGTTGGTGGTGGCATCAACGGGTTTGAGGCGGGTAATCGCGTCGAGGTCGCCGGTGTCTGCGACCACGGTGGTGAACTGCTTGAGTTGTTCCAGCTTGGAAGTCATGAGCGTCTCTGTCTCAAAGGTATTAATGGCTGTACAGATGGAGTACGTCGTCGAGCAAAAGTTCTTTAAACGGTAAGTGGCAGAATGCCGCCGAACAAGGTCGTTGTGCAACCGATCAGGAGATTTAATCGCGAGAAAAGCAATCTGTGGAGGATTGGCTATACCTACAACTCCATGTTCAAACGGTTGCGTCTCATACAGGAGTTTCACCATGAAACCTGGGTTGATGATCGGTACGTTATGCTTGGCTACGCTGGTACTGGCCGGATGCGCCAGCAAGGTTCAGCAACCGGATGAATACTCCGGCTTTTTAAAAGATTACAGCCGACTTAAAGAAGCCCGGTCGCCTTCGGGGGCTGAGGTCATGCGCTGGGTTGATCCCACGATCAAGGTCGACCAATACACCAGCGTGTATATAGAACCGAGCCAACTCTATCCGGCGCCAAAACCTACCGAGAAAATTCCGCAGAGCACGTTGAACGCGATTACGGCCTACTACGATCAGGCGCTCAAACGTGAGATCAGTAAAGTGCTGCCGCTGGCCAGCGCGCCAGGGCCAGGGGTGATTGTGGTGCGCCCGGCGATTACTGCCGTCAGCAGCCAAACTGAAAGCCTGGCACCTTATGAGTACATCCCTGTCGCTCTGGTGGCGGCAGCGGTGACGACGGCCTCGGGGATCCGTGATCAGGAAACCCGGTTGTCTACCGAGGCCGTTTTTATCGACGGGAACGATCAGCATGTTGTTGCTCAAGTGGTGCGCAAAGGCACGGGCAAACCGCTGAGCAACGCCAGCCAGGTGATGAAGGCAGATGACGTGAAAGCAGTGATCGATGGCTGGGCGTCGGACATGCGCCAGTCATTTCAGAAGGTCAAGGATTAGAAGAGCCCCGGCACGCGGCGTGATCCCTTTGGCAATGTCGGGATCCTCTTTTTGTCACACCCGGCATGACAATTTGTGTTCCGGGCATAGGTCGTGTGCGCGTTTCGTGTTTAACTTCCGGCTCTTCAAAAACAGTTAAAAAGGACATCGTTCATGGCTCAAGTGACGCTTAAAGGCAACCCTGTTCAAGTCGACGGCGTGCTGCCTGCAGTAGGTTCCAAAGCGCCAGCGTTTTCGCTGGTTGCCGGTAATTTGTCCGATGTAACGCTGGCCGATTTTGCCGGTAAGCGTAAAGTGCTGAACATCTTCCCAAGCGTTGACACCCCGACCTGCGCAACGTCGGTACGTACGTTCAACAAACAAGCCAACGACGTTGCCAACACCGTGGTGCTGTGCATTTCGGCTGACCTGCCATTCGCCCAAGCGCGTTTCTGCGGTGCCGAAGGTCTGGAAAACGTACAAAACCTCTCGACTCTGCGCGGTGCCGAGTTCATCAAGAACTACGGTGTGGCAATCGCTGATGGCCCGCTCAAAGGCCTGACTGCTCGCGCAGTGGTTGTACTGGACGAAAACGACACCGTGCTGCACAGCGAACTGGTTAAAGAAATCGCTGAAGAGCCTAACTACGAAGCAGCTCTGGCTGTTTTGAAGTAAGTCGTACAGCACCACCGAAAACGGCCTGGCATTGAATGCCAGGCCGTTTTTTATTGCCCGTAAATATCAAATAATCAAACCGGCCTACGTAATGTCACACAGGTTCTAGACACTCTGTGCGGCACAATTGAGGCAAGGGCTGCCCTAAGTCTGGATTATTTGAGGTTGAGTGTTGGTGTTGGAAACTAAACAGATCAAAGTCCGGGCAAGCCCTTGTCGTGAATGTAAAGCAGGTCTTTGACGCGCTATAACGTAAATAGCCGGTAAAGAGCCTTTTCATAACTGTCTGCACTGCTTATCTTTCAGGCTCCTGAAATTAAGCGCTCGCGCCCAACTGGTTGATCACTCAATGCAATCCTCTGTTTCTCGCACTTCTCGTCGCTGGCTGATTGGCCTGCTGGTTTTGTTGATCGTTGTTGGCGTGAGCTGGTGGCTATGGCCGTCTGCTGCAAAAAAAGGCCAGAACGCGCAACCCGCCGGGCATACCAGCCGCACGGGGGCGATGCGTCCGGGCTTTGGTGGTTCAACGTTACCGGTGCCTGTTCTGGTCGCAGAAGTGACACGGGGGGATTTCCCGATCTACTACAAAGCGTTGGGCACGGTCACTGCACTGAACACGATCAATGTGCGCAGCCGCGTGGCAGGCGAACTGGTCAAGGTCTACTTCAAAGAAGGGCAGATGGTTAAGGCTGGTGAATTGCTGGCAGAAATCGACCCGCGCAGCTATCAGAACGCGCTGCTGCAAGCCGAGGGCACGTTGTTGCAGAACCAGGCTCAGCTTAAAAATGCCCAGGTAGATGTGCAGCGTTATCGCGGTCTCTACGCCGAGGACAGCATCGCCAAGCAAACGCTGGACACGGCCGAAGCTTTGGTTAGCCAATATCAGGGCACGGTCAAGACCAATCAGGCGGCCGTCAATGATGCCAAGCTCAACCTCGAGTTCACCAAGATTCGTGCACCGATCAGCGGCCGCGTGGGCTTGCGCCAGCTGGACGTCGGCAACCTGGTTGCAGCCAACGACACCACTGCGTTGGTGGTGATTACCCAGACCGAGCCGATTGTGGTCAGCTTCACCTTGCCGGAAAACAACCTGGCACTGGTGCTGGAGCGCTATCGCAGCGGTGCAAAGCTGCCGGTACAAGCCTGGGATCGCGGTGATCAGAAAGAGTTGGCCAGCGGCGTGTTGAGCAGTATCGATAACCAGATTGATGTCACCACCGGCACCTTGAAGTTCAAGGCGCTGTTCGAGAACCGCGATCAGGCGCTGTTCCCCAACCAGTTCGTCAACGTGCGCCTGCTGGCTGACACCCTTAAAGGTGTGATTCTGGCCCCGACAGCAGCGCTTCAATACGGCACCAATGGCTCTTTTGTCTATGCAATGGACGGCGATAAAAAGGTCAAGATCCGCACCCTCAAACTGGGTGCGACCGATGGCGACCTGACCGTTGTCAAAGAGGGCCTGGAGCCGGGTGATCGTGTCGTGCTCGAAGGCACCGATCGCTTGCGCGAAGGTAGCCTGGTCGAAGTGGTCAGCAACAGCAGCGAAGTACCGACATCGGCTGCAGGGCAACTGCAAGGTGGGCCGGATGCGGACGCCGACCCAAGTGCTGCCAAAGCCCAGAGTGTGGGCAAGGGCAAGGCTGGCGAATGAATCTGTCGCGGCTGTTTATCCTGCGCCCGGTTGCAACCACGCTGTGCATGATTGCCATCGTCTTGTCCGGGATCATCGCGTATCGCCTGCTGCCGGTGTCGGCCTTGCCTCAGGTCGATTACCCGACCATCCGCGTGATGACGCTTTACCCGGGCGCCAGCCCGGATGTCATGACCAGTGCGGTGACGGCGCCCCTTGAGCGCCAGTTCGGGCAAATGCCCGGCCTCACGCAGATGGCCTCGACCAGTTCCGGTGGCGCCTCGGTATTGACCCTGCGCTTTAACCTGGACATGAACATGGATGTCGCCGAGCAGCAGGTGCAGGCTGCGATCAATGCCGCGACCAACCTGCTGCCCAAGGACTTGCCGGCACCGCCGGTGTACAACAAGGTCAACCCGGCCGACACCCCGGTGCTTACTTTGGCGATTACCTCTAAAACCATGCTGTTGCCCAAGCTCAACAACTTGGTCGATACCCGCATGGCGCAAAAAATTGCCCAGATCAATGGTGTGGGCATGGTCAGCATTGCCGGCGGTCAGCGCCAGGCCGTGCGGATCAAGGTCAACCCCGAAGCGCTTGCCGCCAATGGTTTGAACCTGGCTGATGTGCGCACCCTGATCGGCGCCTCCAACGTCAACCAGCCCAAGGGTAACTTTGACGGCCCGACGCGGGTGTCGATGCTGGACGCCAACGACCAGTTGAAAACCCCGCAGGAATACGCCGAACTGATTTTGGCCTACAACAATGGCGCGCCGCTGCGACTCAAAGACGTGGCAGAAATCGTCGACGGGGCCGAGAACGAACGCCTGGCCGCCTGGGCCAATGAAAATCAGGCGGTATTGCTCAATATCCAGCGTCAACCCGGTGCCAACGTGATTGAAGTGGTGGACCGGATCAAGGCGCTGTTGCCAAGCATCACCAACAACCTGCCAGCCGGTATCGATGTCACCGTGCTGACCGATCGCACGCAAACCATCCGCGCCTCGGTACGCGATGTGCAGCATGAATTGCTGATTGCTATTGCGCTGGTGGTGATGGTGACCTTCCTGTTTCTGCGTCGCGCCAGCGCCACGATCATTCCGTCGATTGCGGTGCCGTTGTCGCTGATCGGGACCTTTGGCGTGATGTACCTGGCCGGGTTTTCGGTCAACAACCTGACACTGATGGCCCTGACCATTGCCACCGGCTTTGTGGTCGATGACGCCATCGTCATGCTGGAAAATATTTCACGCTACATCGAGGAAGGCGAAACCCCGATGCAGGCGGCTCTCAAGGGCGCCAAGCAAATTGGCTTTACCCTGATCTCGCTGACCCTGTCGCTGATTGCCGTGCTGATCCCGCTGTTGTTCATGGCGGATGTGGTCGGGCGGTTGTTCCGTGAATTTGCCATCACCCTGGCGGTGGCGATTCTGATCTCGCTGGTGGTGTCGCTCACCCTGACCCCGATGATGTGCGCACGCTTGCTCAAGGCTGAGCCCAAGCCAGAAGAGCAGGGCCGTTTCTACCGGGCCAGCGGTGCCTTTATTGACTGGATGATCGCCGAGTACGGGCGCATGTTGCAGTGGGTGCTCAAGCATCAGCCACTGACATTGCTGGTGGCCATCGGCACCCTCGCGCTCACGGTGTTTCTGTACATGGTGGTGCCCAAGGGGTTCTTCCCGGTGCAAGACACGGGCGTGATTCAAGGGATTTCCGAGGCGCCGCAGTCAATTTCGTTCAGCGCCATGAGCCAGCGTCAGCAAGAGCTGGGCAAGATCATCCTGCAAGACCCGGATGTTGAAAGCCTGTCGTCTTACATCGGTGTGGACGGCGATAACGCCACCCTCAACAGCGGGCGCATGCTGATCAATCTCAAGTCCCACAGTGAGCGCAGCGACAGTGCTTCAGCAGTGATTGCGCGTCTGCAACCGCAGGTGGACAAGCTGATCGGGATTCGCCTGTATATGCAGCCGGTGCAGGACTTGACCATCGAAGACCGCGTCAGCCGCACTCAGTACCAATTCAGCTTGTCATCGCCGGATGCGGAGTTGCTCAGTACCTGGAGCCAAAAACTGGTGTCGGCCTTGAGCAACCAGCCAGAACTGACCGATGTCGCCAGCGATTTGCAAGACAAAGGCTTGCAGGTGTTTCTGGTCATCGACCGCGATGCCGCGTCGCGCCTCGGGGTGTCGGTTGCGAATATTACGGACGCACTGTACGACGCCTTCGGCCAGCGGCAGATTTCGACCATTTACACCCAGGCCAGCCAGTACCGCGTGGTATTGCAGGCCAAAGATGGCGAGAAAATCGGCCCGCAGTCGCTGGAGCAGATCCACGTCAAAACCACGGATGGCGGTCAGGTTCGGCTGTCCAGCCTGGCCAGGGTTGAAGAGCGTCAGTCGCAACTGTCCATTTCCCACATCGGGCAGTTCCCGTCGGTGATGGTCTCGTTCAACCTGGCGCCCGGCGTAGCGCTGGGGCAGGCGGTCGAACTGATTGATCAGGTGCAAAAAGATATCGGCATGCCGGTCGGCGTGCAAACCGAGTTCCAGGGCGCTGCACAAGCGTTCCAGGCGTCGTTGTCGAGCACCTTGCTGCTGATCCTGGCGGCGGTGGTGACCATGTACATCGTGCTGGGTGTGCTCTATGAGAGCTACATCCACCCGATCACCATCCTCTCGACCTTGCCTTCGGCGGCCGTCGGCGCCTTGTTGGCGCTGATTCTCAGCGGCAATGACCTGGGCATGATCGCGATCATCGGCATCATCTTGCTGATCGGCATCGTGAAGAAGAACGCGATCATGATGATCGACTTCGCCCTTGATGCTGAGCGCAACCAGGGCATGGCCCCCCATGACGCGATTTACCAGGCGGCGTTGCTGCGCTTCAGGCCGATCTTGATGACCACTCTGGCCGCCTTGTTTGGTGCCGTGCCGCTGATGCTGGCGACCGGTTCCGGCGCGGAGTTGCGTCAACCGCTGGGTCTGGTGATGGTCGGCGGTCTGCTGGTGAGCCAGGTGTTGACCTTGTTTACCACCCCGGTGATCTATCTGTACTTTGATCGACTGGGCCGCCGCTGGCGCGGTAACACGGTAATCGCTGAGCAGGCGTCGTTATGAACCTGTCCGGCCCGTTCATCAAGCGCCCGGTAGCGACCATGCTGTTGAGTCTGGCAATCATGTTGCTGGGCGGTGTGAGCTTTGGTTTGCTGCCGGTGTCGCCGCTGCCGCAAATGGATTTTCCGGTGATTGTGGTGTCTGCCAGTTTGCCGGGCGCCAGCCCCGAGGTGATGGCATCTACCGTGGCCACGCCGCTGGAGCGATCCTTTGGCGCGATTGCCGGGGTCAACACCATGAGCAGCCGCTCGAGCCAAGGCTCGACGCGGGTTATTTTGCAGTTCGATCAGGACCGCGACATCAATGGCGCGGCCCGTGAGGTGCAGGCGGCGATCAACGCCTCGCGTAACCTGTTGCCCAGCGGTATGCGCAGCATGCCGACCTACAAAAAAGTTAACCCGTCGCAAGCACCGATCATGGTGCTGTCGCTAACGTCCGATGTGTTGGCCAAGGGCGAACTTTACGATCTGGCCTCGACCATTCTGTCGCAAAGCCTGTCGCAAGTGCCGGGGGTGGGCGAGGTGCAAATCGGCGGCAGTTCCTTGCCTGCCGTGCGTATCGAGCTGGAGCCGCAACTGCTGAACCAGTACGGCGTGGCGCTGGATGACGTGCGCAATACCATTGCCAACGCCAACGTTCGCCGGCCCAAAGGCGCCGTGTCGAATGATGAGCATAACTGGCAAATACAGGCCAATGACCAACTGGAAAAAGCCAAGGATTACGAGCCGCTGATCATCCGTTACCAGGACGGTGCGGCTTTGCGTCTGAGCCATGTGGCCAAGGTCCAGGACGGCGTTGAAGACCGCTACAACAGTGGTTTTTTCAACAATGATGCTGCGGTGTTGCTGGTGATCAACCGTCAGGCCGGGGCCAACATCATTGAAACCGTCAACGCGATCAAAGCCCAGCTCCCTGCCTTGCAGGCGGTCCTGCCGGCCAGCGTCAAACTGAACCTGGCCATGGACCGCTCCCCGGTCATCAAGGCCACGCTGCATGAAGCCGAGATGACCTTGCTGATTGCTGTGGCGCTGGTGATTCTGGTGGTGTTCCTGTTTCTCGGTAATTTCCGTGCTTCGCTGATCCCGACCCTGGCGGTGCCGGTGTCGCTGGTGGGCACCTTCGCCATCATGTACCTGTTCGGCTTTTCGCTGAACAACCTGTCGCTGATGGCCCTGATTCTGGCCACCGGGCTGGTGGTGGACGACGCCATCGTCGTGCTTGAGAACATCTCACGGCATATTGATGCCGGGATCTCGCCCATGAAGGCTGCATATCTGGGGGCCAAGGAAGTCGGCTTTACCTTGCTCTCAATGAACGTTTCGCTGGTGGCGGTGTTTTTGTCGATCCTGTTTATGGGCGGGATCATTGAAAGCTTGTTCAGGGAGTTTTCGATCACCCTGGCGGCGGCGATTGTGGTGTCGCTGGTGGTATCGCTGACCTTGACCCCGATGCTCTGCGCGCGCTGGCTCAAACCCCATGTGCCGGGCACTGAAAACGCCATGCAGCGCTGGAGCATCCGGCTTAACGATCGCATGGTGCTGGGCTATGCCCGCAGCCTGGATTGGGTCTTGCGGCACAAGCGCCTGACCCTGCTCAGCCTGTTGCTGACCATCGGCGTAAACGTTGCGCTGTACGTGGTGGTGCCCAAAACCTTTATGCCGCAGCAAGACACCGGGCAACTGATTGGCTTTGTGCGCGGCGATGATGGCCTGTCGTTCAGCGTGATGCAGCCCAAGATGGATATCTTCCGCCAGGCAGTGTTGGCAGATCCGGCAGTAGACAGCGTGGCGGGCTTTATTGGCGGCAACAGCGGCACCAATAACGCGGTGATGATCGTGCGTCTCAAGCCGATCACTGAGCGCAAAATTTCGGCGCAAAAAGTTATCGAGCGTTTACGCGACAACATGCCCAAAGTGCCGGGCGGACGCCTGATGCTGATGGCCGACCAGGACCTGCAATTTGGCGGTGGCCGCGAGCAAACCAGTTCCCAGTATTCCTACATCCTGCAAAGCGGCGACTTGGGTGAGTTACGCACCTGGTACCCCAAAGTGGTGGCTGCACTCAAGTCCCTGCCCGAACTCACTGCCATTGATGCCCGTGAAGGGCGGGGTGCGCAGCAAGTCACCTTGGTGGTAGATCGCGATCAGGCCAAACGCCTCGGGGTCAATATGGACATGGTCACTGCGGTGCTGAACAACGCTTACAGCCAGCGGCAGATTTCGACCATCTACGACAGCCTGAACCAGTATCAAGTGGTGATGGAGGTCAACCCCAAATACGCCCAGGATCCGCAAACCCTGGACCAGGTGCAGGTCATTACGGCCGATGGTGCACGGATTCCGTTGTCGGCCATTGCTCACTACGAGAACAGTTTGCAAGACGACCGGGTTGAACATGAAGGCCAGTTTGCCTCTGAAACCATCTCCTTTGACATGGCCCCCGGCGTTTCACTGGAGCAGGGCACCGCAGCAATTGAACGCGAGATCGCCAAATTGGGCTTGCCCGAAGAGGTGATCGTGAAAATGGCCGGTACAGGCGATGCCTTTGCCGCCACGCAAAAGAGCCAGCCGTTCATGATTTTGGGCGCGCTGGTGGCGGTGTACCTGGTGCTGGGCATTCTTTACGAGAGCTACATTCACCCGCTGACCATCCTCTCGACCTTGCCGTCGGCGGGGGTCGGGGCGCTGTTGAGTATTTACCTCACCGGCGGTGAATTCAGCCTGATTTCGTTGCTCGGGATCTTCCTGCTGATCGGCGTGGTGAAGAAAAACGCCATCTTGATGATCGACCTGGCCCTGCAACTGGAACGGCATTCGGGGATGGGCCCGCAAGAGTCCATCCGCAGCGCCTGCCTGCAACGTTTGCGGCCGATCCTGATGACCACCTTGGCGGCCATCCTTGGCGCCTTGCCGTTGATGCTCAGCCATGCCGAAGGCGCCGAGATGCGCCAGCCCTTGGGCCTGACCATCATCGGCGGGCTGGTCTTCAGCCAGATCCTGACCCTTTACACCACCCCGGTGGTTTACCTCTATCTCGACCGTGCGCGCCATCGTTTCAACCAATGGCGTGGTGTGCGTACTGATGCTGCTCTGGAAACTCCGCTATGACCTCTCGTTTGCTTAACCTTGCTCCGGCTTTGTCGCCACAACGTTGGGCGCTCGCCCGTGGCTCGCGTCTGTTGGGCCTGGTGCTGACCGGCGTGCTGCTCAGCGCCTGTGCGGTGGGGCCGGATTACCAGCGCCCTGAACTGGCCGTGCCGCAGCAGTTCAACGCGGTTGATGGCTGGACCCAGGCCAACCCGAGCGATGCCCTGGAGCGGGGCGCCTGGTGGGAGTTGTACGCTGACCCGCAGCTCAACGCGCTGGTGGCCAAGCTCAACAGCAACAACCAGAGTGTTGCCCAGGCCGAGGCGCAATTTCGCCAAGCCCAGGCGCTGGTGCGCAATGCCCGTGGAGCCTTCTTGCCGAGTGCTGATTTAAGTGTGGGTAAAACCCGCTCCAGCCAGGGTACCGGCAGTTCCAACTCCAGCCTGACCAGTTCCAGCAGCGGTATTCGCGACACCTTGAACGCACAGGTCGGCGTCAGTTGGGAGGCTGATGTCTGGGGCAAATTGCGGCGCGGCCTTGAGGCCAATGAAGCCAGCGCCGAAGCCAGCTATGCCGACCTGGCAGCCATGCGCTTGAGCCAACAGTCGGAGCTGGTGCAGAACTACCTGCAACTGCGGGTGATTGATCAGCAGAAGCGTTTGTTGGAAGCGACCGTCGAGGCGTATGAGCGGTCGCTGAAAATGAGCGAAAACCAGTACCGCGCCGGGATCTCCGGCAAAGATGCGGTGGCGCAAGCGCAGACCCAATTGCGCAATACCCAGGCCAGCCTGATCGACCTGATCTGGCAACGTGCCCAGTTTGAAAACGCCATTGCGGTGCTCACCGGTCAACCGCCGACGGGCTTCAAGCTGGCAGAAATCAACGACATCCCAAAGCTGCCAGCGATCCCGGTCAGCGTGCCTTCGCAACTGCTGGAGCGGCGCCCGGACATTGCCTCGGCAGAGCGCTCGATCATTGCCGCCAACGCCAACATAGGCGTGGCCAAAGCGGCGTATTACCCGGACTTCAGCCTGAGCCTGTCAGGCGGCTACAGCAGCAGCCAGTATCAGGACTGGATCAGCGTGCCAAACCGGTTCTGGTCGGTGGGGCCAAAAATTTCATTGCCATTGTTTGATGGTGGCCAGCGTTCGGCCGAAGTGGACCGTAATGAAGCCGTGTATGACCAGACCGTGGCCAAATACCGCCAGACCGTGCTCGATGGTTTCCGTGAAGTGGAAAACTACAGGATCCAGTTGAAAGTGCTGGGTGACGAAACCGTGGTGCAAGAGCAGGCGCTGGAATCGGCCCGCGAATCACTGCGCCTGACCACCAACCAGTACAAAGCGGGTTTGATTGCGTATCTGGATGTCGTCAACGTTCAAACCACAGCCTTGAGCACCGAGCGCAGCGTCTTGAACCTGCTGCAAAGCCGCTTGATCGCCAGCGTGCAATTGATCGCCGCACTGGGCGGTGGCTGGGACGGGAAAATGGAAGTGAGCGAGCGCTAAGGCCTGCTCAGGCTACGTCCGGCGTAGTCGCTGACGAGGCACGAAGGCTGCGAAAAATTAAAGGATCGCGAGATTTAGTGCGTTCTGTAGCCTCAATCAGCATGAAACGTAAACCGGTCCTTGCCACTATTTTTGGACGCGTACAGCGCTTTGTCCGCTTTAGCCAGGGCCTGGTTGAGGGTGTCGTGGTCGTCAACCCGGGTCAGGCCGATGCTGATGGTCACCGGGTATTGATGCGGGTCTTCGCGCACCTGACGGCACAATGCATCCATCAGCACTTCAACGTCATCCCGACGCACACCTGAAACGTACACGGCAAACTCTTCCCCGCCCAGGCGCGCATATTCATAGCCCTGCACCACGGCTTTGATATTCGCCGCCGTGCGTTTGAGCACTTCGTCGCCAATATCATGGCCGTACAGGTCGTTCACTTTCTTGAAGTTGTCGATGTCGATCATCGCAAGGTAGTGATCGTGCTCACGGGGCCGGATGCCCAATTCGCTGCCAGCCCGCGCCATAAAGGATCGGCGGTTGGGGATCTCGGTCAGGGTGTCAATGTAGGCCTGCTCAATCAGCAGTTTGGACAGGGTGTAGTTGAGCAGTTTCACACGGCGTAATTTGAAAAAACTGTACGTCGTCAGGCAGGCCAGGAAAGAGTAATAGCAGAGGAGCATGCTGCCCCGCAGGTCCATGATCGATATTTCAGTCAGCACAAATGGGTTAAGTACTACGACGGTTATGGCCAGGGTGCTGATGAATGCCCAGCGGCTCAAGGGCAGGATCGAGGCGCAATACAGCATGCTTGAGGTCGCCAGTGTCAGCCACACGGCTTGTTCGGTCACTGGCAGCCCCTCAACCAGCAAGCGTATGCCGATGCTGATCACCAGCACAAAGACCACGTTCAGCAGGTTGAATTGTTGAGCCGTGCGCAGAAAGCCGATAAGAAGAGTGAGGCCCACCATGCTGGCGATGAACAGCATGGACAGCCCGGTAAACCCCTGACCGCCCTTGGTGCTGACAATCAGGTCAAACATCAGCCAGATAATCGTGCTGGCGATATAGGTCAGGCTGCAAAACGTGCGCAGCTTCTCAAAGTCATGCTGGGCAAACTCAGCTTGCAAGGCGGGTGGGGCGGCTTGCCTGGAGACTTCGTTCTCGATGGTTCTGAGCATTGCGAGCCTTGATCACGTGGAGTGTGGGATCCGAGTGATCAACTGTGTGTGAATACAGCCCGCCCGGACGACGCTTCAGTAACCCTAGCAGGAGTCTGCAGGTTTTCGAAAGGCGCCGTATCAGGCAAAAGGCTCGCTTATGCGCTAGGCACTTTCGGCAAACACCTCGCGCACACTGCGTCGGCGCGCATTGTGTTCGCTGGCGCGGACCAGGGCTTCGAGGTCTTCGGGTGTTACGTCGATAAAGGCGTCCATTTGCTCCATGGCTTTTTGCAGGTCTTCAGCCGTAATGCCGGCTTCTCCGGGGATGTGCGGAGCCACAATAGCCGGTGCCGGCTCAGCATTTTTTTTCGGGTAACGCACGCGTGTGAGGTTGTTATAGACCAATGCGGCCAACAGCATGCACACAGCACTAAGCATGACAGGTGCCAGCATCCCCCAGCCCAGGCGGGCGCTGTCCGGGTCTGCGAGGACGACCAGCAAGGCCAGCGCCCCTGCCGGTGGGTGCAGGCAGCGCAGCAGGCACATGATGAGCATCGCCAGGCCTACGGCCAGGCAGGCGCTGTCCAGGTTGCGGCCGAAAAAATGCACCATGCCCAATGACACTACCGTTGCACACAGGTAGCCGCCGACAATCGACCAGGGTTGAGCCAGCGCCCCGGATGACACGGCAAACAGCAAAATGGCCGAGGCTCCTAAAGGGCCAATCAGGTGCATGGCCACGGGCAGGCCAAAGAACAGGCTACAAATCCATACGCTCAGCAGTGTGCCCAGTGAGACGCCTATCGCTGCGCGGCTCCACTCGGTGGGACGGGTATTCGTGGCCGCAGGTAACAGGCGGCTGATCCAGCTGTTTTGCATGGTGGGGGAATCCGGAATCTGGTAACGAAGGGATAAAAAAAGGGCCGTGCGGGTTTCCCGGCAAGCCCTTGAAAGTGTTCCTTTATTGGGGGAGGAACGTGGGCAGTGTGCTTGCACCCTTTGCAATCCGCAAATTCATAATAATGATGATTAACTGCATTTTTATTGAGTTTAGACGCGGCAGTGCAGGCTACGGCAGTGTCGGTGCGCTGGCGGGTGTATCGGTGGATGATTTGCCCAGCACGCGGTCATGCACGTCATTGCTCAGCAACTGCCTCTCAATCAGGCCACGCAATCCGCAACTGTTGGCCAGCGGCACTTTTAGCAGCAGCAGTGCATCGCGCAGTGTGTTCAAACGCTCAAGTTGGGGCAGGCTCACCGCGTGCTCTGGCAGTGGGGTAATTGGCGCACATGGCGCCCGTGCGGGTTGATCGTCGGCAAACAAGGAATAACTCATCACGTCGTACCCCTGAACAAAGGCTATTTATTATCTGGCAGTCGGTTCGGTTAAAGCGTTATGCGCTGGCGATACAAGCAGTGACATATCGATCATTTACTTGGCGTGGGATATGGGATTTGGTCGAGTGATTGTAAAGCGCGATTCCCGCGCAGTATTGTCAGGCAGTGCGTAACTACCAATAAGATTTACGGAGAAGTTTGTGGGATTTTTCAACCCAAGAAGCGGGAGACGTAGCGCGTTAAAGTCGCACGTAGAGATGGCTGCAAACGTTCGCGTGTTGAGCCTGAGTCTTACTGATTTTTACTCTGATGTAACAATCCGAAGTATTTTCGGCTGAGGGTAAAAGGTCAGGGCTCGGCTACCTGAGCGAGGCCTTTTTTCAAAGGGTGATGATTTTCAGCAGCACGATTGAATTTCTTGCTATAAACGCACTCCATTAGCCCCTCTGAACGGTTTTTTCGTCTCTTTCCACGTTTAGCTGGACAAATAGCTGTCATTTCAGTTGCTGACTCGATAAGTCGGCCTTAGACTGCCGCCCCTCGTAAATTGAGTGCCGGGTGGCGCTTGAGATAGATGGCACCTAACGGGTTTGGATAAAGAACGATCCGATCGCTCCCCATTTCGCCTTAATGCACGTATTTTTTATAGAGAAATCAATGACAAAGGAACAGTTGCTGGCCATGCCGGCGGATGACTACATGAATGCCGAGCAGCACTCTTTTTTCACTGAGTTGTTGCAAGGCATGAAGGTTGAAACCCACGAACGCATTGAGCAAAACCGCATTGCGATCGAGAGCCTGGACACCCCGGCCGATCCTGCGGATGCCGCCTCGGTTGAAGAAGAACGTACGTGGCTGGTGAACGCAATCGATCGTGACCAGCGCATGCTGCCTCAGCTGGAACAAGCGCTGGAGCGCATCAAAGAAGACAGCTTCGGCTGGTGCGACGACAGCGGCGAGGCCATTGGCCTGAAGCGTCTGCTGATCAGCCCGACCACCAAGTACTGCATCGAAGCTCAAGAGCGTCACGAGCAAATCGACAAGCACCAGCGTCAAGCCTGAGTGCCTGACCTTGCCGGGGCCGCACGGCCCCGGTAGCTTTTGGGTTCTGCGAGCATTCGCTTTGCTGCCCGTCCCGCCTTGTAAAACCTTGTACAACAATCTCCGCGCGTTGAGTGGGTCCCTCCGGTGAAGCACCTTATAGTTGCGCGGCATTTTTACGCGTGGCCGATTTGATCGAGGGTGAAACTCATGGGTGATTCAAGCAACACAAAACGCGTGTTGCGGGTGGGTGTGTTCTTTGATGGCACCGCCAATAACCAGTACAACAGTGCTATAGGTGAGGCGCGACGGGCGCAAGGGCTGAGGGGCGAGAGCGACAGCAGCTACGCCAACGCAACGACCAATATTGCCGCGCTGTACCAGCATTACCCGGCGCAACAAACCTTCGATGCCGACGGCCACGCGGTGACGTCTCTCTATATAAGCGGTATAGGGACTACCACAGGCTCGGCGGATACGCGTTTTCCGGCCCAGACCTATGGCCGTGGCAGCAGCGGCGTAGTGGGCAAGGCAGAACAGGCTTACGCGCAACTGCAAGAGTGCCTGACGCATTTCATCCAGACCGCGCCAGCGGCTTCTTTGAGCCGGTTACAGCTGGATATTTTTGGATTCAGTCGTGGCGCGGCCGCCGCCCGGCACTTTGCCAACCTCGTCATCAGCGGATCCTTCAAGTCGCAGTTCAGCCTGGCCGCAGATTTTGAGTGCGAGATCGCCTTTATCGGCTTGTTCGATACTGTCGCCGCCATGGGTGGGCTGGCAGACGGCGGCGATATCAGTGACGACATCAACCCCGGCCTTAACCTGTACTTGAGCCCAGACTGCGCGAAGTATGTTGTGCAGTTGGCTGCGCGTGATGAGCAGCGGCGCAATTTTGCGCTGAACAGCATCGCTGGGCAGTGGCCCATGGAAATCGCCGTCCCCGGCGCGCATGCCGATGTCGGGGGCGGGTATCCGGCGTTGATGTCCGAGCAGGTATTCCTGACGCGCTGGCAAACCAATCTGGTGAGCCCGTCCACACCGATCAACCTGACCCACGCTTGGCAGCGCGCGAGTGCAGAACTGACGCAGTGGCAGGCCCGGGACGTGTTGGACCCTGCTGACCCGGACGGCTTGTTGCAAGTGCGCAGTGATTCACGCCGCCAAGGCAGCCGCGAAGACCCCATACAACAAGTACTGGCCGCAGTGTTTATGCAACGCCGAGTATTCGGTGATTTGGCGCGGGTGTACCTGCGCATCATGCACAGCCTGGCGTGCGAGAAGGGCGTGCCGCTTAAGCTATTGACTGAGGCTGCTTGCGCACTACCTGACGAACTGCTGCCCATTGAAGCAAGCCTTCAGGCGCAAGTGCGTCTCGGCGCTATCGATCTGAGCGATGAGCAGGAGCGGGTTTTACGTCAGCGCTACGTCCACCAGTCGGCCAATTGGAATGCCTCGGTGGGTTCGGGTGAAGGGATTATCGATCAGGCTTTTTTCAATCGACCGCAGGAAGGCGGGCGCTTGATTTATGAGCAAAAGGCCCCTGTATTCGGGTAAGCGTACAGCGGGATTGTTACAGGTCATGCAATGCTTCTATTCGGTACATAGCTTTTTCCGCTGTCACGGAAGCACTAACATAGCCGGCATCGTTAGGAGACTAACTAATTAGCGGAGTGACCCTTATGACCAACCAGGTCGATGTAGCCGTGATGATTGGTAGCGGTGTTCCCAAAAGCTTGCGCGCTTTGGGCCAGAAGGCTTGCTGGGTAGTGCTGGTGAATGGTGAACAGCGGGGGACGGCCTTCTCAAGCCGGGTCGAAGCAGAAGAATGTCGTACGGCGTGGTTGGCGCAACTGGGCGCCAACCTTGGCACACGGCTAGAGCACGCTCAGCGTGCTTGATGCAGGCGCTCGTTCAGTTCGTCGATAACAATGGCCCAGTGATCGTCAGCGGCGATTTTTTCTTTTAGGAACTGCGCTTGAGCCGCGGTCCAGAAAGGCGCATCGGCCAGCTTGACGTCTTCAGCCAGTGTCGGGGTTTTGAGGAAAAACGTGTCGATCGACGCTTGATCAGCGTCCAGACCCAGTTGTTCAAACAATGCTTGCAGGGTGACAGGGGTATCGTCCATGTTCATTTCCTTGAGTGGGTGCTCTGCTTTGAGGCCTGCGAGAGCAAAGAGTTCGAGGCCAAGCCTAGAATAGAAACATGAAACGTGTTGTTTAAAGTGCGTTTAAGCGTTGAGGGCGCCTGCGTCGACGGCTTCTTTTAATTGCCGCGCCGATTCCATGCCGGCTATTTTTGCCAGCTCGGCGGTCTTGAACCAACGGTCCTTTTCAACCTGGTAGTAACTGACTTTGGTCAACGGTGGTTTTGGGCGCATCACGATCACTGCCTGAAACTCTCCGTCGACATCTTTGACGTCACCACGGATGAAATACTCGCCAATATCAAATTCCGTCACGTGTCATGATTCCTTGCAAGTAATGGAGTGCAGACAACCTGGCGGCATGGGCCAGGCCAATTTTTCGCGCCAGTATGGCAGCAGTTGGCGGGTTGTGGCGCAGTTAACGCATCGGTGCGACGAAAGCCCTGTTGAATATGGGGCCAATCAGGCAGAAAATAAGCCGTTGGCAAAATCGGGAACAGGATGTGTATACCCATTCCTGTGCCTGAGTCGGTAGAATAGCCGCCCAACTGAGTACAAACCGATGTGCGCGAGCACATGCCCTGGTTAATTTCCTTCAAGTTCTGGCGCCTTTTTGTCAGGGCAACCCAGGCGGGAATCCATTACTTTTACATCACAGGCCATCCCTGACCCCAGCGGTCAATTGAATTTCCCGTACTCGGTTTTTAAGTGGGTGGGTGAGGTCTTTTTTGCTGCCTGCCTTTTAGCAGGCAGATTAATTTTTTTTGTTATTGAGGGCTTTTCGTTGGCAGTCAGCAATTTGGAGATGCACGCTTTATTTGTGTTGGGTGACTTGCGGGCCCGGTTGGTCAAGTTGTTCCAGTCGCGCTTTGTATACGTCACCGAACAAACAGCAGAAGGTATTTACATCGCTGAAATCGATACCGAAACAGCGTTGGTGGTAGACGACAAACCCGGCCTGAAACTCAAGGTTGGCGATCATTTCAGTGCCGCCGTCATGCCGAGCCGTGAAGGCGGCAAGCTGGACATCAAGTTTCGTGAAATCAAAATGACGGTGTATGGCATTGGTGACTATGCCTACGTCAGCTCGCCGTTGGGCGAAGGCATTGTTTTCAAAGAAGGCCAAAACGTGATGCTGGTGTTTGCGGCCACCGAGCAACTCGAAGCTGGCCTGAGCAAAACCTTGAAGGCGGTCACCACCAAGGCGGCCAAATGGCGCAAGGGTGAGCTGACCTTCAAGGCCAGCAAAGAGTGACGCTTACGCGCAGCGAGTTTCATCAGCAGCACCTTGAGCAGGCCCAGTCCAAGGCTGCCGAGCTATTTGCCCGGCGCACGGACCTCAAAGGAGCCTGGCTGGGCTGGGTGGCGGGGCAACTATACAGTTTGAGCCCCGCCGAATACGCCAGCATGGTTCGCCGCGAACTGCAGCGCTTGCAGGAAGGTACGCCAGCATCACCGTGAGCGGGGCGAAGCCTTTTCAGGTGGCAACGACAAACCGTGGTATCGGTTTACGCATCAGTGTACCCACCAGCAGTGCGCCCAACAGCGCAAGCAACCCGGCCACCCACAGCAGGGTACTAAAGCCCGCTACAAACGCCTGGGTCGCCAGTGGTTGAATCTGCGCTTGTGCCGCCAGCGGCAACTGGCTGAGCGCCCCTGACATGTCGCCGGCGACCACCCGTGAAGCTATAAAGTGGCTTTGCTCCAGCCAGGGTCCCGCCACCTGTGCAAGACTGGCTTGCAGGTTTTGCTCGGTGTGCCCGCCCAGCAAGGCGCCGTACACGCCGATTGCCAACACGATGGCGCTAAAGCGCATGGTGGTGCTCATGCCGGACGCCATGCCCACCCGGTCTCGCGGGACGCAGGCCATGATGTTTTTTTGCGTGTCGCCGTTCAGCAGCCCGGCACCCGCGCCAGTCACGGCGGTGGCCAGGGCGAAACTCAGGTAGCCGCCATAACCCACGGCCCAGGCGCTGAGCAAGTTGCCACAGCCCACCAGGGTCAGCCCCAGGGCCATCATGCTCGCCGGAGTGAAGCGTGACGCCATGCGCGCGCCAATTCGTGGGCAGATCAACATGGTCAGGGCAAACGGCAGCATGCCCAACCCCGAGAGAATGGCCGTGAGGCCCAGACCGTTTTGCAGGTAAAACGGCAGCAAGGTCATCATCACCTGAGCACACCCGGCATAGGCAAACATGCCCAGCAATGCGCCGATAAACCGCGGATGACGAAACAGTTGCAGGTCGATCATCGGCCGTTGTTGCACCGACTCGATCCACACAAACAGCGCCAGCAGCAAGGCGCCGCCGCACAGGCGGGCATAGGTCAGCGGGTTATCCCAGCCAATCCGGTTGGCTTCGATCAGGCCCCAGATCAGGCACAGCAAGCTGGCGCTGAAGGCCAGGCTGCCCCAAGGGTCGAGGCGTGCGGACTGCGGGTCACGTGATTCACTGATAGCGTGGCGCACCAGCGCCATCAGCAGCAGGCCGACCGGCAGGTTGAGGTAGAAAATCCAGCGCCAGCCCAGGTACTCGGTGATCAGCCCGCCCAAGGTTGGCGCTGCGGTCATGGCCACCCCCATGCACGCGCCCCAAAACGCCCAGGCCTTGGCCCGTTCAACTTCATCATGGAAGGCATGCCCGATGGAGGCCAGCGCCGAGGTCAGCAGCAGCGCCGCACCAACGCCTTTGACAGCCCGGGCGATTTCCAGCAGCAGGCTATTGGGCGCTGCCCCGCAAGCCAGTGACGCGAGGATGAAAATACACAGGCCCCAGATCAGGGTAGTTTTGCGGCCAATGCGGTCGGCAATGCTCCCGGCCGGCAGCAGCAAGGCGGCAAACGCCAGCATATACGCGCTGACCACCCATTCGATGTCGACAAAGTTGGCGCCCAGATCACGGGCGATGGTGGGCAGGGTGACCGCGACGATATTGGTGTCGAGCACGATCAATGAACACACCCCGCTGGCAGTCAGCAGGGTCAGGCGTGGGCTCACTGTTTTCATGGGCGTTGCCCTGTGCCAACCAAGAGCGTTACTTTGTGAGTAATCAAGTTGACGGACATGTGCGAGTCTCTTTCGTATGGCGGTGTCAACAGGGTATCGCTGCACCGGCTCGGTTGTGTTAGCTGGCTGCCCGGACTTCATTACCTTTGAGCTAATGCTGCTATGGAAATACGCCACTTTCGCTACTTTATGGCCGTTGCACAGCACTGCAATTTCACCCGCGCTGCCGAAGTGCTGGGCATTGCACCGCCGACCCTGAGCCGACAAATCCAGGACCTTGAAAACGCCTTGGGGGTGCGCCTGTTTGTGCGCGAGCAGCGTCAGGTCAGCTTGACCGAGGCGGGACAGGCGTTGCTGCCCGAAGCCGACGCCACCGTACGCCAGTTCGAACTGGCGCAGCGCCATGCGCAACGTGCCGGGCGCGGCGAAACCGGGCATATCGAATTGGGTTATGTGGCTTCTGCGGTGTATTCCGGCGTGTTGCAGCGCCAGGTGCAGGCTTACGCCCGTGAGTCTGCTGAAGTCAGCTTGAGCGTGCGCGAAGCGCCGATGGCCAGTTTGCCGACGATGGTGGCCGAGGGGCGTTTTGACTTGGGCTATGTGCGCTCACCGATGGCGCTGCCCCCTGAGCTGGAAGCCATTCGTCTGAACAGCGAAGGGTTTGTCTTGGCGATAGCCGCCGACGCGTGGCTCACTCGCCTCAAGCACATCAGCGCCGAGCATTTGCAGCACGAGACCTTCATCTTGCCCGAGCAAATCAGCGGCACATTGCACGTGGCGGCCCAAGGTGGCTATGCCCCTAAACTGGGTGCGCAGCCCGGCGGGCTGGTGGCTGTCATCGCCCTGGTGTCCTTGAACCGGGGCGTGGCGGTGGTGCCGGCCTCGGTGGTGGGGCATATCAGCTTGCCGAATGTGCTGTACCGGACTATTGAAGGGTGCGACGCGACCTCCTGGTTGTCGTTGATCTATCGCCGATTTGAAAAGTCCGCGGCAGTCGTGCGCTATATCGACAAGGTCATGCGTGAAGCGGGTTAGCATTTGCGTGCGTTCGTTTCAAGAAACAGTACAATCGCGCATTTTTCACTGGGCATGGATGCTGGTCCGGATCGTTCAAGAGAAAGCTCATGGTTGCTGCAACGTACTCTCCCGCCCTGGTGTTTATTTCCTTATGCGTGGCCATTCTGGCCTCGTATACCGCACTTGACCTGACAGGGCGAATCGCTACCGCGCGTGGGCGAACGGCCTATTTGTGGATGGGGGGCGGGGCGCTGGCCATGGGTTTCGGGGTTTGGTCGATGCACTTCATCGGCATGCTCGCCCTGGAATTGCCGCTGGAGCTGGGTTACGACCTTGGCCTCACCCTGTGGTCTTTGCTGGTGGCGATTTTGTCTTGCGGGTTTGCCTTGTGGCTGGTCAGCCAGCCCAGCCTGCCAGCACTGCAATTACTGTTGGGCGCCTTGATTATGGGTGCCGGGATCAGCGCCATGCACTACAGCGGCATGGCGGCCTTGAAGATGCAGCCGGGCATTGACTACGACCCGACGCTGTTTGGCCTGTCGCTGGTGATTGCGGTCGGCGCCTCGGCGGCTGCGCTGTCCATCGCGTTTCGCCTGCGCAAGCAAACCCCTTATGTGCGTTTGATTCGCGGCGGTGCGTCGGTGGTCATGGGCCTGGCGATTGTCGGCATGCACTACACCGGCATGGCGGCGGCGAATTTCCCGGTGGGCAGTTTTTGCGGCGCGCTGGTTGATGGTCTGAGCGGCAAAGGTCTGGACAACCTGGTGCTGGTATCCAGCCTCGCGGTGCTGGTAATAGCGCTGCTGACCTCGATCTTCGATGCCCGCCTGGACGCGCGCACGGCGGCGCTGGCGGACTCACTGACCCTGGCCAACGAAGAACTCACCCAACTGGCCCTGCATGACACCCTGACCGGCCTGCCGAACCGCATCCTGCTGGCTGACCGGATCAGCCAGGCCATGGCCAAGGTCGCGGAGCAGGGCGGCTGCTTCTCACTGATGTTTATCGACCTGGACGGCTTCAAGCCGGTCAACGATGCTTTTGGCCATCACGTGGGCGACCGCTTGCTACGTGAAGTGGCCTTGCGCTTGCGCGAGCAGTTGCGCAGCCAGGACACCCTGGCGCGCATTGGCGGCGATGAATTTGTGTTGCTGGTGCGTTTGACCGGGCCCGACGACGCACCGCAAGTGGCCACTCGCCAAGTCAGCCTGTTGGCCAAGAGCTTTCGGGTGGATGAGCATGACTTGCAGATCTCAGCGAGCATCGGTATTGCGCTGTACCCCGGCAATGGCCAGAGCGCCGAAGAACTGCTGATGAACGCTGACGCCGCGATGTACCACGCCAAAGGTGGCGGTAAAAACGGCTACAGCTTCTTTGACGTGTCGATGAACACCAACGCGCGCAAACAACTGCAACTGTTGCAGGACCTGCGCCAGGCGCTGGAACATAACCAGTTCCGTCTGCACTACCAGCCCAAGTTTGATGCCAGCAACGGCAAGCCGGTCGGGGCTGAAGCTTTGCTGCGCTGGGAGCATCCGCAACAGGGTTTGCTGCAACCGGACGACTTTATCGAGCTGGCCGAAAAAACCGGCTTGATCATCCCGATTGGCGAGTGGGTGCTCAACGAGGCATGCCGGCAAATGCGCATCTGGTTTGACCAGGGCTACAGCCACTGGCGCATCGCGGTCAATTTGTCGGCCTTGCAGTTTTGCTACTCCGGGCTGGTCGACAGCGTGGTCTCGGCGCTGGAACGCAACCAATTGCCAGCCAACAGCCTGACCCTGGAGATCACCGAAACCACCGCCATGAGTGACGCTGATGCGAGCATGACGGTGCTGCAAAAGCTTTCGCACATGGGCGTTGACCTGTCCATTGATGATTTTGGTACGGGCTATTCCAGCTTGATGTACCTCAAGCGCCTGCCTGCCAACGAGCTGAAAATCGACCGTGGTTTCGTGCGCGACCTGGAACATGACAGCGATGATGCGGCGATTGTCTCGGCCATTGTGGCGTTGGGTCAGGCGCTGGGCTTGCGGATCGTTGCTGAAGGTGTTGAGACCGACACCCAGCAAAGCTTCCTGACCACCTTGGGCTGTGATTCCCTGCAAGGTTTTTTGCTGGGTCAGCCCCTGCCAGCCGAGCAATTTATGGTGGATATTCACCGCGCTGAACAGCCCGTCGCTGGCAACCCGGCTTCGGCCTGACAAAACCGGTGCATCGCGGTTACTCTTGTGCTCATGTCCACTGGTTGAATGGGGAGCGCGTATTTATGGATAGAGTCATCGTGATCACCGGTGGTAGTCGCGGCATTGGCGCAGCCACTGCCGTGCTGGCGGCACAACAGGGTTACCGGATTTGTATCAACTACCAGTCTGACGACACCGCGGCGCATCAAGTGCTGGACGAGGTGCGTGCGCTGGGGGCACAAGCCATTGCCGTTCGGGCAGACGTCAGCGACGAAGATGAAGTCATCAGCCTGTTCTCGCGGGTTGACCTGGAACTGGGCCCGGTCACGGCGCTGGTCAACAATGCCGGCACCGTGGGGCAAAAGTCCCGGGTCGACGAAATGTCGCAAGTGCGCATCATGCATACCCTTAAAACCAACGTATTGGGCCCGATTTTGTGCGCCAAGCACGCGGTGCTGCGCATGTCACCGCGCTACGGCGGCCAGGGCGGCAACATTGTCAATGTGTCATCGGTGGCCGCGCGACTGGGCTCGCCCAGCGAGTACGTCGACTACGCCGCCTCCAAGGGTGCGCTCGACACCTTCACCCTGGGCCTGTCCAAAGAACTGGCCGGCGAGGGGATCCGGGTCAACGCCGTGCGGCCGGGTTACATCTTCACCGACTTCCACGCGCTCAGTGGCGACCCGGGGCGGGTGAGCAAACTCGAACCCCTCATCCCGATGGGCCGAGGCGGGCGCCCGGAAGAAGTCGCTGAAGCCATCATCTGGCTGCTCTCGGACAAAGCCTCCTACACCACCGGCACCTTCTTGGACCTGGGCGGCGGGCGTTAAACGACTGTAGCAGCGAGCCTGCCCCGCGATCTTTTAAACGATCAAAAGATTGCGGGGCGCACGATTTGTTCTAAACAAGCGGATTGCAATTGCGTTCAATCTGCCGATAATGCGACTTATTGCTATTTAAGTCTGGTTATCTATCGTGTCTGCACCTCTAGATCCTAAAGCCCTGCTGGCGAGCCTCTATCATGACAACCATGCCTGGCTGCGCGGCTGGCTGTCGCGTCAGGTGCGTTGCCCGCAAGATGCCGCGGATCTGACCCAAGACACTTTTTTGCGCGCCTTCGACGCGCAGCAACTGGACCGTATCAAAGAACCCCGCGCCTACCTCAGCACCGTGGCCCGGCGCCTGCTGTGCACGCTCTGGCGGCGACGCAAGCTGGAGCAGTCGTACCTTGAGCAACTGGCTGAACTGCCAGAAGGCTACGCCCCTTCAGCCGAAGACATTGTCCTGGTGCGCGAAGCCATTGAGGCCATTGATCGGGTCCTCGAAGGCCTGCCGCGTCGAGTTAAACGGGCCTTTTTGCTGAACCGCCTGGAGGGCATGCCGCAGCAGGCCATCGCGGATCAATTGGGCGTCTCGCTGGCGACGGTAGAACGTGATCTACGCCGTGCCTTTGTTCATTGCTTGTCACACACGGCGTAATGCTCATGAGCAAAACCAAACTCGACCCCATCACCCGTGATGCCATTGACTGGGTTCTGCGCCTTGAGTCAGGCCACGCCTGTTCATCCGAGCGCCAGGTGTTCAAAGCCTGGCTGGCCGAAAACCCGGAGCACAAGGCCGCCTGGCAACGGGTCGCCGGGCTGCTGAAAAATCCATTGGCCGACTTGCAATCGGTTGATCGGCGAAGCCCCGGTCAGTTGCAGGCGGCACGCAAGGCCTTGCTTGATACGCCTTCGCCGGTGCGCAAAAAAGCCCTGCAAGGCGGTGTGCTGCTGTTGTTACTCGGGCTGGGCGCCGCCGGGGTGGTAGATCGCGTGGTGCCATTGGCAGGCTTGATGGCCGATCAACACACTGGCACCGGCGAACGCAAAACCATCGAGCTGGCCGATGGCAGCCGCCTCACGTTGAATGCCCGCAGTGCGGTCGATATCGAGTTCAGTGCCGGCCAGCGCCGTGTGCGGCTGCGAGAAGGCGAATTGCAGGTAGATGTTGCCGCCGATGCCAAACGCCCGTTTGTGGTGGCGACCGACCAAGGCCAGGTCAGAGCCCTGGGTACGCGCTTTATGGTTCGCCAAGGCATCGACGAAAGCCTGGCCAGCGTGCAGCAGCACAGCGTGCAACTCGACACCTTGGGTGGGCTGCAACGGAAAATCGAAACCGGCGAGGCGGTGTCGTTCACTGCCAACCAGATCGACCCGCAAACCCCGACCTCACGCAGTCAGGCCGATTGGCTGGAAGGCCGGGTCGAGCTG
This sequence comes from Pseudomonas sp. HY2-MNA-CIBAN-0224, assembly GCF_040310285.1. NCBI lineage: Bacteria > Pseudomonadati > Pseudomonadota > Gammaproteobacteria > Pseudomonadales > Pseudomonadaceae > Pseudomonas > Pseudomonas sp. HY2-MNA-CIBAN-0224. Next base: position 36,602 of record NZ_JBEOPQ010000044.1, read on the forward strand.
CACGATGAGCCGCTGTCAGCCTTGGTCGATGCCATGCGCCCTTACCAGACCGGCTTGTTGCGCATCAGCCCGGACGCCGCGCGGTTGCGGGTTTTTGGGGTATTCCCGCTGGACAATACCGCGCATACCTTGAGTGCACTGGCGCAAACCCTGCCGCTCAAAGTCACGCGCTATGGGCCGTGGTTGACGGTGATTGACGTGCGTCGCTAAAAAAACCAATAAATACGAATTATTTTCAAATGGCGTGAGGGGAACGTTCTGCTCGTTAGTCAAGGTTACAACTGCCTTCACTACAACGAGAAAGGACCCCACATGTCGTACGCCCCTCTAAGACCGTGCCTGCTGGCATTGACCATCACCCTGAGCATTGCCGGGCACCCGCTGAGTGCGGTGGCGCAGTCGCTGGCCAATGAGCAAAATGCCTTCCAGGCTTATGATCTCCCAGCGGCGCCCTTAGGCGTGACCTTGAGCCGGATTGCCCGCGACAACAACCTGACCCTGTCTATCCCGGCAAACTTGCTGCAAGGCAAGACTTCGGCACCGGTGCATGGCAGGTATACCCCGCAACAGGCAGCAGAGCGAGCTCTGGCGGGCACGGGGCTGGGGTTGAATGTCACCGAAAATGGCGCGCTGAGTGTTTATCCGTTGGTGGAGACGGGCGCCTTGAACCTTGGCGCGACTACGGTTTCGGCGCATCAGGCCGAAGATGGTCGTGGTCCGGTGGACGGTTTTGTCGCGACCCGATCAATCACCGCAACCAAAACCGACACGCCGATTCTGGAGATCCCACAAACCATCAACGTGGTCACCGCTGACCAAGTGGCGATCCAGGGTGCTCGCGACCTGACCCAGGCACTGCGGTACACGCCGGGCCTGAGCACCAATGGCTTCACCGACCGCAACACCATCGCGGACGAAATCACCAGCCGTGGCTTTGCGCCGACCCTGCTTTACCTAGACGGTGCCTACTTGCCGTCAGCCGGCAGCCTGGGCGGCGCGCCGCAAATCGACCCGTACACTCTGGAACGCATCGAAGTGCTCAAGGGGCCTTCATCGGTGCTGTACGGGCAAAACCAGCCAGGCGGCTTGATCAACCTGGTGTCCAAGCGCCCGAGTACCGAGGCCAAACAGCAGATTAAAGTCGGTACCGGCAGTTTTGACCGGTACAACTTGGCGTTCGATGCCACAGGTCCGCTGGACGATGCGAAAACCCTCAGCTATCGCCTGATCGGTGTTGGCAATACCGGCGGCGAGCAAGTGGATCACACCAAGGATTCGCGCAAGCTGCTGGCTCCCAGTGTGCGCTGGACGCCCAATGACAGCACTGACCTGACGGTCTACGCGCAACTGCAGCGTGATGACGGCCTGGCCGATTATCAGGCCCTGCCAGCCGTGGGCAGCCTGTATCGCAACTCGCAGGGCAATAAAATTCATCGCGATGCGTTCCTCGGCGATTCGAAGTGGAACGATTACAAGCGCGATCAGTACGTGGTCGGGTATCAGTTTTCCCACGCCTTCAACGAGGCTATGACCTATCGCCAGAGCCTCAGCTATATCGACGTCAATGATCGCTACAAGGGCTTTTACCTGAACCGTTTTGTCACCGTGGACGGAGTGTCTGATACCCACGCCAGCCGCACCAAGCTCGATTGGCGTCAGCAGAACAACTCGTACACCTTTGACAACCACCTGCAAAGCGACTTCGCCACCGGCCCGTTGCAGCACACCTTGCTGGTGGGCCTCGATTACCGCCACTTCACCCGTAAATACCAGGGCTACAACCTGTACGGCAGCGAAGTTATTGACCTGTACAACCCGAGTAATTACCGCACCACGAGCGTGCCAACCCTGACCACCAAGTGGGACAACGTGGTCAAGCAAACGGGGTTGTATGTTCAGGATCAGATCAAGGTCGACAACTTCATCCTGACCCTGGGTGGCCGCCAGGACTGGGCCAAAGTTGAAAACAACGATCTGCTGGCCCATACCCGGGAGCCGCAAAGCGACAACAAATTCACCGGTCGCGTGGGGCTGACCTACCTGACCTCGTTCGGCCTGGCGCCGTATATCAGCTACACCGAATCGTTCCTGCCGTCGGTGGGCACTACCGCGCCGCAGCGTGGCGGCAAGTCGTTTGTACCGATCACCGGCAAGCAATACGAAGTGGGGGTCAAATACCAGCCCAACGACGCCACGTTGCTCACGGCGTCGGTGTTCGACATAAAGCAGCAAAACGTACTGACCGGCGACCTGGAATACCAGGAGTATCAGGTTCAGAACGGTGAAATAAGCTCGCGCGGCATCGAGCTGGAAGCCAAGAGCAGCGTCAACGCTGTCGATCTGGTTGCCTCGCTGTCGTACATCGATGCGTTTTACAGCAAATCCAACTACAGTGACAAAGGCCACCGCAGCGAAGCCCAGGCGCCCTGGGCGGCCAGCGTGTGGGCTGACTATCACTTCACGGCAAACCTGTTGCGGGGCGTGACGTTGGGCGGCGGTGCGCGCTACAGCGGCTCAGGTTATGGCGACTCGGCCAACAGCTTCAAAACCCCGTCATTTGTGGTGGTCGACGCCACCCTGAGCTATGACCTGGCGGCGCTGGACCCAAGCTTCAGAGGCGTCAGCACCAGCCTCAACGTGCAAAACCTGTTTGACCGCGAGTACGTGTCGTCGTGTAACTACAGCTTTGGCTGCTACTACGGCCAACAGCGTACGGCAGCCCTGGAAGTCAAATACGATTGGTGATGCACGCCCGTCCTCAACGACGTAGCTTGAGGGCGCTGGCCAAGCTGATCGCCAGTGGCAAGCGCGGCAACAACGTGGCCTGGTAAGCGTGGTACAAATCACCCTTGCCGGGCCAGATAGTGGCCGATGGCAGGTTGTCCGGGCCCAGTTCGTGGTGCCAACTGCCGTTCTTACGGTCGATCAGGTGCAGGTCGATGTAGTCCCAGAAACGCTGATACCACACGTCATATTCAGGCTCGCCGGTGCGTTGGATCAGGGCCGTGGCCGCTGCGGCGGCTTCGGCGAGGGTCCAGTGCAGGCGCTCACGCACCTGCGGTTGATGGTTCCAGTCCAGCGTGTAAACAATCCCCGGTTCACCGTCCACCTGCCAGCCATAGCGGCAAGCGCTGGCGAACAGATGGCGGGCATCGTCCAGCAACCATTCAGGGTTTTCCAGGCCACGCTGCTTGCGTGCGGCTTCAAGGTGCAGCAACAGGCGCGCCCATTCAAACGCATGGCCCGGTGTCTTGCCAAAAGGGCGGAAAGGGTCAGCCGGGTTATCGATGTTGTAGTCGGGCAGCGCTTGCCATTGTGCGTCGAAATGCTCAATGGGCAAGTAGCCGGACTGCGCGGCGTGTTGATGAATCACCCGATCAGCGATGCTCAAGGCGCGGTCGAGCCAGAGGTCTTCGTCGAGCACATCGGCCAGTGCCAGAAAGGTTTCGGTGCCATGCATGTTGCTGTTGGCCCCACGGTACGGCTCGCAGTCACTCCAGTCTTCTGCAAAGCTTTCCTGCAAGGCGCCTTGCTCTTCGCACCAGAAATGACGCTCCAGTACACCCACGGCTTCTGCGAGCAATTCAGCAGCGCCCAGACGTCCGGCGACCACCGCAGAGCTGGCGGCCAGGGCGACAAACGCATGCAGGTAGGCGTACTTGCGGCGGTTGCCATCCTCGCCGTTGGGGGTCGCAAACCAGCCGCCGTGATTGGCATCTTGCAGCGCGCCGGCCAGGGCCGAGAGGCCATGATCAATCAACGGCCCGCAGCCCGGCAGGCCCTGAATATGCGCCAGGGAAAAGCTGTGAACCATTCGTGCGGTGGTTACGGTATCCACCTGCGCATCGTCCGGGCGCTGACCGAAGCGGTCGAGGCTGGCAAACCCCAGCGGCACGCGCGCTGCCTTGGCGAAATCCACCAGCGCTTGCCCCTGGTCGTGCAGCCACTGTTGATGGGAGGCAGAAGTCAGCCAGCTTTCGTTGGTACGCGTGAGATTGGTCATGTGCCACCTGTGGGGTTCTTGTTATTCAGCGCTCGCAGATTAAGAGATTGGCTCAAAAGCTGAAAGCTTTCATCTTCACAAGACGCCCGGTTGTCGCACCGCCGAGGGTTAAATCTCCGGGCCCCAGCGCTGCGACCAGTCGCCGTCCTCCTTGACCAGTTCGCGCAGCAGTTCGATGGCATGTTGCAACGCCGGGCTATCGCGTTCGCGTGAGTACACCAGATAGGTCGGGTAGCTGAATTCAGGGGCTTTGGGCACGCGCTCCAGGGCGCCGCTGTCCAGGTAACTTTTGACCACCCGGGTGCGAAAGTAGCCGCTGCCGCCGTTTTCCAGAATGAAATGCAAGGCCACCGGCCCCAGATTAAAACTGATCGGCGCCCGGGCTTTGTCAGGCAGAGCGGCGTCATGCTGACGGCGGAAGTCTTCACCCCAGTCCACGTATACATAAGGCTCGGGCAGGGCAGGGCGGCGAATCTGAATCAGCTTCTCTTCAAGCAACTGCTCAACCTGCATCCCCGGCCAATACTCAGGCTGATACACCAGCGCGGCATCCAGCAGGCCCATTTCGATCTGGCGCAACAGAAACTCACCGTCGCGAATCTGAATCCGCAAGGCGTGCTGGGTGAGGTGTTCTCGCAAGGTTTTCGCCCAGCTCAGAATCAGCGGGTTACACAGGCTGACTTCGCCGCCGATGTGCAGCATTTTGTGCAAGCCTTCGGGGCGCGGTACATCACGGCGGGCGGCCTCCCAGGTTTGCATCAGTTGATTGGCATAAACCACAAAGGCTTCGCCGTCCGGGGTCAGCTTGGCACCGGCGCGGTTACGCACAAACAATCCGGCGCCGAGCAGACTTTCGAGCTTTTGCACGCGGGCGGTTACGGCGGTCTGGGTGATGTGCAGTTTTTCGGCGGCTGCCGCGAGGCTGCCGCAGCGGACGATTTCGAGGAAGGTACGGGCCAGGTCGAGGTCCATGATCGTGCCTGTGAGCAAGGGGTGCTCAGTGTAAGGGCAATGTGCGAAAAACACATGGGCACTGTAGGAGCGAGCTTGCCTCGCGATCTTTTAAACCATCAAAAGATCGCGAGCAAGCTCGCTCCTAAGTATTTTTGCGGGGTTAGAAGGTGTATTTGGTGGTCAGCGACAGGCTGCGTGGCTCGCCGTAGTAAACGGTGCTGAAGTTACCCAGGCCCGACAGGTACTTTTTGTCGAATACGTTGTTGGCGTTGAGGTTGAACGACAGGTGCTCGTTGTAGTCGTAGCGGGTCATCAGGTTAACCAGCGCGTAGCTGTTCTGCTCGATGATGTCGTAGTCGCCTTTCGGGTCGTTCCAGATCCGGCCGTAGAACGGGCTCTGCCAGTTCACGCCACCGCCCACGGTGACTTTGTTCAACGCGCCTGGCAGGCGATAGGTGGTGAACACCCGTGCCACGTTTTCAGGCTTGGTGGTTTCCAGCGGGTAGCCATACAGGCGCTTGCCGTCATCGGTTTTGGTCTGGGCGTAGGTGTAGCCCGCCATGATGTTCCAGTCCGGCATCAACTCACCGGCCAGTTCAAACTCGATGCCTTTGGTTTTTGCTCCGTCAACCGACTCGTAGTAGTCGCGACCGGTATCCGCGTCTGTGCCGGCGTAAATCGGCAGTTTTTTCTGCTCGGTGCGGAACACCGCCACGGTCGCGTTCAGGCGGCCATCAAAGTACTCACCCTTCAAACCGATTTCGTAGCTGTTGCCTTCGGTGGGCGGCAGGGTGGTGTTGGACTGACTGTGCTCGGTCACCGGCTTGTAGATTGAGGTGTAGCTGGCATAGGTTGAGTAGGTGTCGTTCAGGTCATACACCACACCTGCATAAGGCGTGACTTTACCGTGCTGCTTGGAGGTGGTTTTGTTGTCGCTGAATGCAGACGACTGCACGTAATACTTGTAGGTGTCGTTGTATTGGAAGTCGCTCAGGCGGCTACCCAAAATGACCGACAAATCGTCCGCCGGCTTGAAGCGGGCAGCGATATAGGCACTGTTCTGATTGGTGTTTTTCTCGTACTTGCCGTTTTTTGGGAAGTCCGGTTTCGGGTAATGGCCCTTCCAGTCAAAGATACTGCCCGGTACCTCACCGAACGCGCTGCCATCAAAGGTCGCGCCGGTTTGGCGTGACGATTGTGATGTGGCGCCGACAACCAGTTCATGTTCGCGGCCGAACAGGGTGAAAGGGCCTGTCGCATTGATATCGGCAGTGGTTTGTACGCGATGGCCTTCCCACTTGCCCCAGTAAAAGAACATGCCCTCACCAGTCACCGGGTCCGGGGTGCCGCCACTGGCCGAGCCCAGTTGGGTGTCGTGGTCGTTGGTTTGCTGGTTCAGCGTGCCTTTGACTTTCCAGTCGTTGGCAAAGGTGTGTTCAAGGGAGGCGAAGGTGGTTTGCGCGACGACATCACGACGGCTCCAGTCCGTGGCCGGGTTGAACGAGCGGCTGAAGTCGGTCTTGCTGTAGTCCGAGAAGTAGTACGGGTTACCGGTCCAGGACGACCCGCGCGGCTTGATTTTTTGATAGTCCATGCCGAAGGTGAACAGCGTGTCGGGGGTCAGATCGGCTTCGATGATGCCGTAGAACACGTCATTCTTTTTGGAGTAATGGTCGCGGTAAGAGTCCGCGTCCTGGTACACCGCCACCACGCGGCCGCGCACGCTGCCGTCTTCATTCAACGGGCCGGAAATATCGCCTTCGGTGCGGTAGTCATCCCATGAGCCGACGCTGCCGCTGACCGATGCCTTGAATTCGCGGGTCGGTTTTTTACGGATCAGGTTGACTGTGGCCGAAGGTTCGCCCGAGCCGGACAACAGCCCCGTCGCCCCTTTGGTGATATCGACGCGATCGTACAAGGCCATGTCGACCTTGGTCGCGCCCTCATCGAACACACCGTCGTAAAGGCTGTTGACGCCGTCGTACTGGAAGTTGGTGATGGCGTAGCCACGTGCCGAGTATTCCATGCGGTCACTGTCGTAAGCCTGGGTCGAAATACCCGGTGCATTGCGCAGCACATCACCGATGCTTTGCGCGGCCTGGTCGTTCATCAACTGGCGAGTGATCACGGTCACGGTTTGCGGGGTTTCACGGATCGACAACGGCAACTTGGTCGAACTTGCCGTAGCGCCCGTGGTGTAAGAGCCGGAGTCTTCAGTGATCAGCGTGTTGCCCAGGCCCTTGCCGGTAATGGTCGTGGCGCCTAACTCCAGGCCTTTGCCCTGGTGGGTGTTGATAATCACTGTATTGCCATTGAGCTGATAGGAAATCCCGCTGCCTTGCAGCAGGGTTTCCAGTGCCTGGATAGGCTCAAGCGAACCCGACACAGAATGCGATTTGATCCCTTGCACTTGATCCGGGCTGTACAGCACTTGCAGATTGGCCTGCTTGCCGAACTCGTTCAGTGCGCTAGCCAGCGATTGTGCCGGAATGTTCACCGCGACCGGGGCGGCCTGCACCAGTGAAGAGCCTAGTAAAACCGATGCCACAAAGGCGCTGGACAACAGGGTGCGGCGCACAGTCTGACGCTGGGTAGCGATCGCGAGAGGTGTCCGGCTCAAGGTTGGTCGTTGCATGTCGTGCCTAGGCTCCGTAGAAAAATTCTTTCTTGTTAATGGGAATAGTTATTAGACGCAGCACGATTGAAAAACCGGATAAAAGTTCCTGAAAATAAATAAGTCGATCCCCCAAAACGGTCCGAACGGGGACTTACACCACGTCCAGCGCCGTGCTGACCTTGCCGCTGTCCATGCGCACCAATTGATCGGCAACGTCGAAATAACGGTCGTCGTGGGAGATCACGATGATGGTTTTGCCCAGGCGCTTAAGGTCCGGTAGCAGTTCGGTGTAGAAAATCCGCCTGAAGGTCGGGTCCTGGTCGGCCGCCCATTCGTCAAACACCAGCACCGGGCGCTCTTCCAGCCAGGCGTTGACCAGGGCCAGGCGCTTGCGTTGCCCGGTCGAGAGGTCGGTGGTGCTGAACCGGCCGTCGGTGATGCTGACCTTGTGCGCAATTTCCAGGCGTTTGAGGTACTGCTCGGCGTCCTGGGGGATGTGCATGTCGCCTTGCACCACGTCATCGAACAGGTAGTAGTCGGCAAAAATAGTGGTGAACAACTGCCGATAGTCATCGCGGGTTTCAGCTGACACGGGCTGGCCATTTAGGCGGATCTCACCCTGTTGCGGTGCATACAGGCCCAGCAGCAACTTGATCAGGGTGGTTTTGCCGCAGCCGTTTTCGCCGACGATAAATACAATGTCGCCTTGCTTGATCGTCAGGTTCACCGGGCCGAGGCGGAACGGGGCGCTGCCGTCCACGGGCGGGAAGCTGTAGCTCACGTCCAGCAGTTGCAGGCTGTTGAGGGTCTTGTCAGGGGCGTCCTGTGCGTTGAGCAGCAGGTGCGGCTCGGGCGAGTTGAACTGTTCGGACAAGTCGGCAATGCGCCGGAAGGCGATTTGCGCACGACTGATGATCGGCAGGGTGCTGATCAAATGTTCCAGCGGGCCTTTCATGTACAGCAACACCAGGACAAAACCGCTGATGACCTCTGGGTTGCCGCTGGGCCAAAACGACTGCATGGCCAGCGCCAGGCCGATAACTACGAAAAACAGCATCGAACCGAGGCTTTTGGCGATGACGAAGGTGTTGATCGAGCGCACCTGAATGTCACAGATTTTTTGCGCCGTGCGCTGAATGCCGGAGACAAACATTCGTTGCCGACGGGGGCGGTGGATACGCAGTTCCTTGGCGCCTTCGGCAATCGCGTTGTAATGCTTTTGCAACTCGTCTTCGGCTTCACGGGCTTCGGCAAACCCGTTGAGGCCGTAGCCGCGGGCGATGTACTGGATCACCGTGCCGATGGCGATTGCTACGAGCATCATCACAAACATCGGCCACGACAGCATGGCCAGATAACCCATGCAGCCCAAGGTTACGGTCAGCGAAATCGCCAGTGGGGCGAAGGCAAAGGCGAAGTCGCTGATGGTGTCGACGTCATGGGTCAGTACCGGAATCAGCCGGTGGCTGCGGTAACGTTCAATGTGCGAGATGGGTGCCGAAAGCACCTTTTCGCCGAGTTCTCGGCGCAGGGTGGCGATGATGTGCTGGCCGACATAATTGCTGCCGATGTCTGAACAAATACTGCTGATCAGCGCCAGCACGCAGAGCCCGGCAAACAGCGCGACCACCTGTTGGGTAAGCCCGCTGTCGGCGTGCAGGGCACTGTTGATGGTCGCCAGCAGCACCGTCACGCTTAACCCGCCGATCATGCCCAACACGATCGACAGGCTGACGATCAAACGAAAAGGCTTGAGCAGAATAAACAGTTCTCGAAGAACCCCGGGTGATGTCCGGGGCGTGGCAGGCTGGCTCATAAACAAGAGTTCCTTGGCTCAAGGGAAGGGCAGTCTCTTGTGAACGAGTGATTGGGGTGGGGATTTAGCCGCTGTAACAGGTTGAGAATGAACCTGTGGGAGCGGGCTTGCTCGCGATAGCATCACCGGGGACGACAGACAAACTGAGCCGCCCGTATCGCGAGCAAGCCCGCTCCTACAATACGGTTATGGGCTTTAAAGATCGCGTTCAACCCTGAAGCCGATCCAGTCGCCACGGGTTTGCGGGTAGATGTCGTTACGATTGCCCGAGCGTGAGAACACCGGGGCTTCGCCCCAGTCATTGCCGCGGATCTGCATCAGTTCACCTGCGCACTCAGTCACCCAGGCGCTGCCATCGGTGGGTGCGCCTACGTAGTCGTTGTGTTTGCAGTCTGCGAGCCATTCGTACACGTTGCCGTGCATGTCGTACACACCAAAGGCGTTGGCCGGGTAGCTGCCGACCGGCGAACTGTAGCTGTAGCCATCCGCCGGGCCGTAGGTATTGGCGTGCTTGGCGATGCTGTAGGGCTTGCCTTCATCCATCGGGAACGGGAAAGGCCCGGTCGATCCGGCCCTGGCGGCGTATTCGCGGGTGGCCTCGCTGACCATGCGGTATGGCTTGCCAGTCTTTTTCGCCAGCCAGCTGACGTAATGCTTCACGTCTTCAAAGTCCATGCACACCGCAGGCTGACGTGGCCCTTGCGGGTAGCTGGGTTTGCTTGCCGTGCATTTGCGCCCGGGGCGGTCGTCGCCGTCGGCAATCTTGACCCCGGTTTCCTTGATGTACGCATCAAATTCGCCTGCCGTGACTTGAAAGCGACTGATCGCCACCGGCTTGCTGAAGGTCACGGTGTGCATCGGGCCTTCATCGGGCTCGCGGCCGACTTCATCGTCGGGGGTGCCCATGACGAAACTGCCCGCCGGCAGCACCACCATTTGCGGGCAGTTTTTGCAGTCTTGAAAGACCGTGCCCGGTTCGGCAGCCGGAGCGGCGTGGGCCTGGGCGGGCAGGGCACTGGCGAACAACAGGCAATACAGCGGTTTTAGCGTGGGCATGGTTAAACACTTCACTGGGAGATAGGGTTGGCGGCTTTTTGCACGGTGTCCCAGACCCGCAGAAAATTACCGCCCCAAAGCTTGGCGATGTCGGCTTCTGAATAGCCGCGCTGGAGCAGCTCGGCGGTGACGTTGCGGGTCTCGCTGACGTCTTTCCAGCCTTCCAGGCCGCCGCCATCGTTGAAGTCAGAGCTGATACCGACATGGTCGATGCCGATTTTTTTCACCGCGTAGTCAATGGCATCGCCGTAGTCTTTCAAGGTGGCTTTGGGCTCATGTTCGACGATGTCGTACAGCCCGCTGGCGTATTGGCCGAAACGTTGTTCTGGCCACACGGTAATGATCGCGTCACCGGGCATCAGGGCCATTTCGAGGTTGTGCAAGGGCGGCAAATCAAACTGGCTGCGCAGGGTATTGAGCTTGTCCTGGCTGGCCTGGCTCAGCGGGCGCAAGTAAGTGCCGAAACCGACAATTTGCACCACGCCGCCGGTGTCTTTGATCCGTTGCATGTCCTTGTCGCTGAGGTTGCGCGGGATGTCGACCAGCGCCCTTGGTGCAGAGTGCGACGCCACCAGCGGGGTGCGGCTGAGCTGGCTGACTTGCTCCAGCGCTTTGCTCGACATTTGCGAAACGTCGATGATCACGCCCAGATCGTTCAAGCGCTTGACGGCCTGCTTGCCGGTGTCTGACAGACCGTTGAGGGCGTCGGGGGTGTCATTGAAAAAAGGCAGCGGGCGTGAAGAGTCGGCCCAGTCGTTGTTGCCGACATAGCTGAAGCCGAACATGCGCATGCCGCGCGCGGCCCATTTGTCCAACTGATTCAGGTCATTACCCAATGGGTAGGCGTTGAGCATGCTGATAAAAATCGCAAATTTGCCTTCGCCGTGCAGTCGCCGAAAATCATCCGGGGTGTAGGCAATGGCCACTTGCTCGGGAAAGTCGCGCACCATGGCGCTGATGATGGTGTAGCGCACCTCTTGATCATTACGCGCGGCGTCGACAAAGCCTGCGGTTGGACGGTGCGGGGCGTTCGGGCCGTTCCAGATTTCTGGCCAGCCGAAGATCGTTAGCGCGGCGCCCGACAACCGGCCTTTGGCCGCCTTGACCAGGTCGAACTGGCCGGGGCCGTCTTTGTCGGCTTCATTGCCTGCGCTGCCGAACTCCAGCGGCACGGTGATATGGCTGTCGAATGACAGCAGGCGGTTTTGCAGTTCATCGGCCTGTTTGACGATGCTCAGCGGGTAGCCGGCATTGCCTTTGTAAAACGTGTCCCAGACCAAAAAACCGCCGCCGATGGCCACGGCCAGCGCCAGAGGAATACCGATAAACAGGGCTTTTTTGCTGCGTGATTTAGTCATCGCCATCTCAGTAGAAATCCGCCGCTATACGGCCTTTGCTATCAGGAGGGGACGAGGGGCGAGATTGATAATTTAAGAGTGCTTTGTGAACTGCCCCCCAAAAGTTGGACAGATTAACTAGCGCCCTGCGCAGCCTGAGTCCTGTATCCCACAGGGCTTAGGC
>NZ_JBEOPQ010000045.1:0-48199 GCF_040310285.1 Pseudomonas sp. HY2-MNA-CIBAN-0224
AGCTTGCCTCGCGATCTTTTGATCTTTAAAAAAGATCGCGAGGCAAGCTCGCTCCTACAGGGGGTTACGCACGTGCCTCGACTGTCACCCAGTACCGGGTAAAGCGTCTGACCCGCACCGGCAGGCTGATTTCCAGCAGGCTAAGGATCCGCTCGCTGTCGTCTATCGGGTAAGTGCCGGAGATCAGCAACTCAGCGACTTTGGGGTCGCAATTGAGTTGGCCGCGGCGGTAGCGGCCCAGTTCGGCCAGAAAGTCTTGCAGGCGCATATGTGCGGCCACCAACATGCCGTCAGTCCAGGCGCCGCTGCCAGCGTCCAGCGCCTGCGGAGTGCTCCAGGCCAAGCGGTTAAGGCTCACTTGCTGATGGGCGTTTACCCACAACGGGCTGCCGGTGTGATCGGCCGGTGACAGCGCGACCCGGCCGTCAAACACGGCCAGTTCGGTGCGGTTATTGAATTGACGCAGGTTCAGGCGCGCGGCCTGCGGCTGCAACAGGCCATTGGCGGTGAGCACCTGCATAGGCCGAGGATCTTTAGCGGCAATCAGTTGTATCTCGCCCTCCAGCAGGCGAATCACCCGCTGCTGGGCGTTGAAGTTCACATCTACCGAACTGGCGGTGTTGAGCTGGATCAGGCTGCCGTCTTGTAACTGCACTTTGCGACGCTGGCCGACCGGGCTGCTGTAATCCGCCAGCAGCGGGGTGATCGGCAATTGGTCGCGCAGGCTGTAGGTCAGTGCCGAGCCCGCGCCCAACAACAGCAACAGCTTGAGGGCGTGGCGACGGCTGCTGTTTTTCGGCGCGTTCAACGCGGCGTGGGCCAGGGGCGAGGACAACCCGCGCAAGCGTTGGTTGACCCGCTGAATATGCTCCCAGGCGCGTTGGTGTTCGCTGTGGGCCTTGAGCCAATGCTCCCAGGCTTGCTGGCGCCGGGGGCTGAGCGCGCCGCCCTGCATTTCCACCAGCCAGCTCACCGCTTGCTCGGCGACCCCCGGGGTAATGTCTGGCGGGTTGTTGAAGGCGCCGTTCACAGGGCGAAGTAGCAGCGCAGGGCGGCTTTGTTCAGGTGGCGTTTAACCGTGGCAATTGAAATACCCAGTTGCGCGCCGATCTCGGCATAGCTCAGGCCATCGACCTGTGCCAGCAAAAAGGCACGCTTGACCGGCGAGGGCAGGCCGTCGAGCAATTGATCCAGCTCGGCGAGGGTTTGCAGAATGATGGCTTTGTCTTCTTCAGACGGCACCAGCGTCTCGGGTAGCTCCGCCAGCGCCTGCAAATAGGCGCGCTCCAGCTCCTGGCGACGATAGTGGTTAAACAGCACGCGCTTGGCGACCACGGTCAAAAATGCCCGGGGTTCGGCAATGGTCGGTGTTTCACGGGCGGTCAGCAGCCGCATAAAGGTGTCTTGCGCCAGATCGGCAGCGCCTTGCGGGCAACCCAGCTTGCGCCGCAGCCAGGCGGTGAGCCAGCTGTGGTGGTCCTGATAGAGAACCTCGACGGTGTTTGACGGGGGCAACGACCACTCCAGCTGCGCAGAAGACGCTTTAGAGAACAAGAATTGTTCGCATTGTAGTGGCGAGTGATTGGATTGAGCAATCACCCTGGATAAATGGATTCAGCACAGTCCGTCATCTGCTTTTGCCTATGAGAATATTTATCATTAATATCCGCCTTCTTTTTGACTTCCCGCCTCGACGCCCATGAACCCTCCCGAACTCAAGGATGGACCTGGCAGTGAATCGCGCCATGGACGTGCGCATTTTCTGCAGGTGTTTTTATCCCAGCGACCGCAAATGGAAGCGCTGGTCAGCCGCCGCGTGGGCTGTCGGGCCACGGCCGCCGATCTGGTTCAGGATTTGTTTTTGCGGTTCTGGCGGCGGCCTTTGGTTCAGGTCGAGGAGCTCGGCACTTATTTGCTGCGTTGCGCGGGCAACATCGCCATCGACCATCTGCGCAGCGAAGGCAGCCGCGACCGGCTCAACCAGTATTGGCAGGCCGAGCCTGACGCCCAAGGCTGTGAGCCGCAGGCGGCGCTGGAGGCGGGCAATGATTTGCGCCAGGTCGAGGCGGCGTTGCGCAGCCTGCCGGAGCGCACCCGACATATCTTTTTGCTCAATCGTATCCATGGCCGCACCTATGCCGAGATCGCCAAGGTCACCGGTGTGTCCCAAAGTGCCGTCGAAAAACATATGATGCGCGCCCTAGAGGCCTGCAAGGCCAGCTTGCGAGAGCCGCCAGGGACAGCATCGTGACTCAACATTCGAAGATCCAGGTGACACCCGAGCAGGAGCGCACTGCGCTGCGATGGCTGAGCGTGCTGCATGATCAGCCCGACAGCGGCGACCAGGCCACCTTCAGCCGCTGGCTGCACGCCGATCCGGCCCATGCCGAGGCCTACGCGCAGGCGCAAGTGGTGTGGGAGTTGAGCGAAGTGGCGGGCAACACCTTGGCCAATGAAGAAGCGCTGGTGATGCAACGCTACCTGTCGCAGATGAACGTCAGCCGCCGTCATCGCCTGGCACGCTGGTCCAGTGGCCTGGCCGTAGCAGCCTGCCTGTTGCTGATGGTGGGGGTGTTCGCCGGTTGGCAGCCCATGCGCTGGCTAAATGATCTGGGCGCCGATTACGTCAGCGCGCCGGGGCAAGTGCGAACCCTGACCCTGGCCGATCAATCCGAAGTGACGCTGGGGGCCGACAGCGCAATTGCTGTGAACTTCAGTGGCAACGAGCGGCATGTCGAATTGCGCCGGGGCGTGGCGTTTTTTCACGTCACCCACACCGGCCAGCCCTTTGTGGTGGATGCCGACGGCGGCGAAGCACGGGTGTTGGGCACCGAGTTTGAGGTTCGCTTACAACCCCGCGGCGCGCAGGTCACGGTGTTGTCCGGGCGGGTCGGGGTCAAGGCGGACAAACAGGCGCCGCAGCAGATTCTTACCGCCGATCAACAAGTGGCCTACGCTGCAGGCACGGCAGACACCGTGCACCGCGTCGACAGCCTTGCACAACTGGGCTGGCGCACGGGCTGGCTGACGTACTACAAAACCCCGCTGGCCGATGTCGTGGCCGACCTCAAGCGTTATTACCCCGGGCAAATTGTGCTGCTGAATGCGCAGTTGGGTGAACGGCGTATTAGCGGCAGCTTCCCCAGCCAGGACCCGCAAACAGTGATTAACTCCCTGCAAGGCGTGCTCGGGTTTGAACAGCACAACCTGTTGGGTCGGGTGATTGTTCTGCGCTGATTACCGGACTTTTCTCTCAAGCCAAAGCGGCGTGCCTTGCTTGTGAGCGCCGACAAGCAAGCCTAGCCTGAGTACATCTGGTTCACCCCCTTCATCGGCCCGGCAACGACAGTGAATCAGGTACGGATTAGACTCACGAACATTCACCCGGAGGGCTCCCCCATGAGCGCCAAACATACGCACTGTGTTGCAGAGTCCGATGCTAAAACGTTCGAAACCCAAGAGCAGGCGGCCAGTTATGACCGTTGGTTCCGCGCCAAGGTACAAGCCGCGCTGGATGATCCAGGCCCCGGTGTCCCGCACGATCAAGTAATGGCCGATATGCGGGCGCTTATTGAATTGAAGCGCGACACGCACAGTGTGGATTGAATGGCGGCCCGAGGCTCGGGCTGACCTCATGAAAATTATTGACTACATCGCCGACCATAACTTTGCCGCAGCGGTTGAACTGACCCTGGCCATTGAAGCTGTGACTTCTGCTCTGCCAGAAAACCCTCACCTGTATCGATTTGGCCGGGTGCCCGGCACTCGTGAAATCGTCGTGCGGCCTAATTATCTGGTGATCTACCAAGTAACGGATCAGATCGATATTTTGGCTGTTCTACATGCTCGTCAGAAATACCCTTGAGGGTATGCAGAGGAGATTTAAAATTATTTTTCAACAACAGGTGAGGTAAACCCTGAGCCCATCCGTGTAGTGCTTGAAAATGCGAAAAATTCGTATTCCGTAACAAGTCATACACAGGTCATGAGCATGAAGTCCAGGGCAAGGTCGGCGGCAGGCGGTTCGGTAAAGCAGTGGATGGGCGCGTCTGCGCTGGTAATGGCAGGTCTGGCACTCAGCCCGTTGAGCGTGGCGTTGGCGCAAGACGTTGCGCAGCAGCAACCCGTGGCGCTGTTTGATTTCAATCTGCCGGCCAAGGCGTTGCCCCAGGCATTAAACGATTTCAGCCGCTTGACCGGCCTCAGTGTGGTTTACACCGATGAGGCGCCCTTTGGCCTGCAAGCACCGGCCATTAAAGGTCGCCTGAGTGCAGATCAGGCTTTGCAGCAATTGCTGGCGCATTCGGGCTTCAACGTTCGCCGTATCGACGCCACCACTTACGCCCTTGAGCCGCAGCCGACCGGCGATGCGCTAAATCTGGGGGCGACCAGCATTACCTCACAGATGCAAAACGACACCACCTATCAGCCTCCCGCCACGTCATCGGTGATGCGCGGCACGGGTTCGTCCATGGAAACCCCGCAAACCATCAACGTGGTGCCCGCGCAGGTGATTCGCGATCAGGCGCCGCGCAACCTCGATGACGCCCTGAACAACATCAGCGGCATCACCCAGGGCAATACGCTGGGCAGCACCCAGGACTCGGTGATGAAGCGCGGTTTTGGTGACAACCGCGACGGCTCGATCATGCGCGACGGCATGCCCATCGTGCAGGGGCGGGCGCTGAATGCCACCGCTGAGCGGGTCGAGGTGCTCAAAGGCCCGGCTTCGTTGCTCTACGGGATTCAAGACCCGGGCGGGGTGGTCAACGTGGTCAGCAAAAAACCGTTGCTGGAGCAGTACAACGCCGTGACCGTGCGCGGCTCGAGCTACGGCTCGGGTAAAAACGGCAGCGGTGGCAGCCTGGACAGTACTGGCCCTTTGGGTGATTCGGGGCTGGCTTACCGGATGATCGTCGACCACGAAGACGAAGATTACTGGCGCAACTTTGGCGTGCACCGCGAAACCCTCGTGGCGCCGTCGCTGGCCTGGTATGGCGACAACACTCAAGTGTTGCTGGCCTACGAGCACCGCGAATTCCTCTCGCCGTTTGACCGTGGCACGGCCATCAACCCAAAGACCAACCACCCGCTGGACATCCCGGCCACGCGCCGTCTGGACGAGCCCTTCAACAACATGGAAGGGCGTTCGGACCTGTACCGTCTTGAAGTGGACCATGACCTTAACGACGACTGGAAAGCCCACTTCGGCTACAGCTGGAACCGCGAAACCTACGACGCCAGCCAAGTGCGTGTGACCAAGGTCAACTCGGACGGTACCTTGACCCGCAGCATGGACGGCACCAAAGGCGCCCTCACCACCGACCGCTTTTCTACAGTCAGCCTGCAAGGCAAAGTTCAGGCGGCGGGTATGCAGCATGACCTGGTGTTTGGCCTGGATGACGAATACCGCAAAATCTACCGGGCTGAATTGATCCGCCAAAACAGCAAGTCCACCTTCAGCTACCTCAATCCGGTGTACGGCAATGAAGTGGCGGGTACCACGGTCAGCGCCAAGGACAGTAACCAGACCGACCTGCTGCGCAGCGATTCGTTATTTGCCCAAGACTCCATTCACCTCACCGATCAATGGATTTTGGTGGCCGGTGCGCGTTTCCAGAAGTACGACCAATTGGCGGGTAAAGCCATCCCGTTCAAAGCCAGTACGGATACCAACGGGGTTAAATGGATTCCGCGTGCAGGGCTGGTGTACCGCTACACCGATGAGTTGTCGTTCTACGGCAGCTACACCGAATCGTTCAAGCCCAACTCCAGCATCGCCCCGCTGGATGGCGGCGTGGTACTCGACTCGGCCATTGCTCCTGAGCAGTCCAAGTCGTGGGAGTTGGGCGCCAAGCTGGACATTCCGGGACGCATTACCGGCACAGTGGCGCTGTACGACATTAAAAAACGCAACGTACTGGTGTCGACGACCGTGGGCGCAGACACCGTTTACTCCACGGCGGGCCAGGTTCGCTCACGCGGCCTGGAACTGGACGTCACCGGCCAGTTGAGTGACAACTGGAGCCTGATCGGCAGCTACGCCTACACCGACGCGGAAGTGACCAAAGACAACACCTACCAAGGCATGCGCTTGCAGAACGTGGCCAAAAACAGTGGCTCGGTGTCGGCAGTGTATGACTTCGGCAACATCATTGGCGGTGACAAACTGCGGGTCGGCGCGGGTGCCCGTTATGTGGGCGAACGGGCGGGCGATGCCCTGAACGACTTCGACCTGCCGTCGTACACCGTGGCCGATGCGTTCGCCACCTACGACACCCGTATCGAAGGGCAAAAGGTCAAATTCCAGTTCAACATCAAAAACCTGTTTGACCGCACCTACTACACCTCGGCGGCCAGCCGTACCTTCGTCTCGATCGGAGACTCGCGCCAGTTCACCCTGTCCAGCACCCTGGAGTTTTAAACCTGCAGGCTATGGCTTTGGGTGGGAGCGGGCTTGCTCGCGATGCAGACGACGCGGATATCCGGGCAGAGACCCAATCGCGAGCAAGCCCGCTCCCACAGGTTATGGGATGAAAGCCGCCCGGTACTCCCCCGGCGTGGCGCCCATGCTTTGCTTGAACCGATTGGTGAAATGGCTGGCGCTGGCAAAGCCGCAGGCCAGGGCGATGTCGCCCAGCGCCAGTGAGCTGTTGCGCATTAGCTCACGCGCGCGGGCCATGCGTCGGGCCAGCACGTACTGATGCGGCGGCACACCGAAGCTTTCGCGGAACATGCGCGCAAAGTGGTAGGGCGACAGCGCGCATTGCGCCGCCAGTTGCCCGATGCTGAGCGGCTCGGCCAATGAATGCTCAATGCTCTCAACCAACTGGCGACGCTGATGGGCGGCCAATCCGCCCTTGAGTTGCAGACCGTCGCGCATGCCCACCTGATTGAGCAACGCATGGTCGAGCAGGGTGCTGGCCAGGCTGCTGGTCAGCAGGCGTTCGCCCGGCTCGCTCCAGTTCAGTTTGATCAACTGATGAAAGCGCAGGCTTTGTTGCTCGTCTTCCTGAAAGGTGATTTCGCGCAGTTGCAGGCTGCGCGGTTCGCGGTCGAGCAGGGTGATACAACCCAGGGCAAATTGTTCCTGGCTGATATACACGTGCGCCAGGCGAATTTCGCCATTGATGATCCACGACGATTGATGTTCGGCAGGCAGTACGCAGAGCTTGCCCGGCGAGCCTTTGCTGCCAGGTTTTTCCCGACGAAAAGTGCCCGTGCCGCCCGAGATGTAACACGACAAGGTGTGATGCGTCGGCGCCTCATAGCAGCGCGCGTCGTGATGGTTGCTCCACAACGCCGCCGCCATGCCGTCACCCAATTCGGCGCTGTGCTCCAGCCGCGCATTGGGCGAGCTGCCCATGGCTTGAAAAACGTGCAGGGTGTGCAGTGTGTGCATGGTCAATTCTCCAACGCCTTGCATCCTACTCCGTCACGGGCCGCCTGCCAGCCCCGGGCAAATAAAAGCGCAAGAATCTGCAAGTGCCGCACACCCCGGGGCCACACACTGCAAGCCATTGACGGGAGTGCGCCATGAATCTGTTTTTGTATGTGTTAACGGTTTTGATCTGGGGCACCACGTGGATCGCCCTCAAACTGCAATTGGGCGTTGTCGCCATTCCGGTGTCGATCGTTTATCGCTTTGGGCTGGCGGCGCTGGTGTTGTTTGCCGTGTTGTTGCTCAGTCGCAAGTTGCAAGTGATGAACAAGCGCGGTCACTTGATCTGCCTGGCTCAGGGGTTGTGCCTGTTTTGCGTGAATTTCATGTGTTTTTTGACCGCCAGTCAGTGGGTGCCGACGGGGTTGATTGCGGTGGTGTTCTCCACGGCTACCTTGTGGAACGCCTTGAATGCGCGGGTTTTCTTCAAACAGAAAATCGCCCGTAACGTGATTGCCGGCGGAGCATTGGGTTTGCTCGGTCTGGCGCTGCTGTTCTGGCCTGAATTAAGCGGGCACACCGCGACCCCACAAACCTTGCTGGGGCTGGGCCTGGCGCTGATCGGCACGATGTGTTTTTCGGCGGGCAACATGCTCTCCAGCCTGCAACAAAAAGCCGGGCTCAAACCGCTGACCACCAATGCCTGGGGCATGTTGTATGGCGCGAGCATGCTGGCGGTGTACTGCGCGTTTAACGGCATCCCGTTCGACATGGAATGGAACACGCGCTACATCGGCTCGCTGTTGTACCTGGTGATTCCGGGTTCGGTGATTGGCTTTACCGCGTACCTGACCCTGGTCGGGCGTATGGGCCCGGAGCGCGCGGCGTATTGCACGGTGCTGTTCCCGCTGGTGGCGCTGAACGTGTCGGCATTTGTCGAAGGCTACCAGTGGACAGCCTCCGCGCTGGCCGGGCTGGTTCTGGTGATGCTGGGCAATGTGCTGGTGTTTCGCAAACCCAAGCCCGTGCCTATGACAGCCAAACTGGCCTGAAAAAGCACTGTAGCCGCTGCCGAAGGCTGCGATGGGTTGCGCAGCGACCCTGCTGTTGAAGGTCCTTCGGCCCTTATCGCAGCCTGCGGCAGCGGCTACTGGTTTTGGCTGTGTTTAGCCTTTGAATACCTGCGGGTTGACCAGATCTTGCGGGCGTTCGCCGAGCAAGGCGCTACGCAGGTTGGCCAGCGCACGGTTGGCCATGGCTTCGCGGGTTTCTTCTGTGGCCGAGCCGATGTGCGGCAAGGTCACGGCGTTTTTCAGGGCAAACAACGGTGACTCGGCCAGCGGCTCTTTCTCGTACACGTCCAAGCCGGCACCGCGGATGGTGTTGTTTTGCAGGGCGTGAACCAGCGCCGCTTCGTCCACCACCGGGCCACGCGAGATGTTCACCAGAATCGCGCTTTTCTTCATCAGGTTCAGTTCGCGCTCGCTGATCAAGTGCTTGGTTTTTTCGCTCAGTGGCACCACCAGGCAGACGAAGTCAGCCTCGGCCAGCAACTGATCCAGCGTGCGGAACTGTGCGCCCAACTCTTGCTCAAGTTCAGTCTTGCGGCTGTTGCCGCTGTACAGAATCGGCATGCCGAAACCCAGGCGGCCACGACGGGCAACGGCGGCCCCGATATTGCCCATGCCGACGATACCCAGGGTTTTGCCATGCACATCGGTGCCGAACAAGGCTGGCCCAACGCTGGCTTTCCATTCACCGGCCTTGGTCCAGGCGTCCAGCTCTGCCACGCGGCGCGCGGCGCTCATGATCAAGGCAAAACCCAGGTCGGCGGTGCTTTCGGTCAGCACGTCCGGGGTGTTGGTGAGCATCAGCCCGCGCTCGTTGAAGTAATCGACGTCGTAATTGTCGTAACCCACCGACACGCTGGACACCACTTCAAGGTTCTTGGCGTTTTCCAGCTGCTTGCGACCCAGCTTGCGGCCAACGCCGATCAAACCATGGGCGTGGGGCAAGGCTTCCTCAAACTGAGCATTGATATCGCCCAGTTTGGGATCAGGCACGATGACGTTGAAATCCTCTCGCAGGCGCTCGACCATTGCTGGCGTGACGCGGCTGAAGGCAAGTACGGTTTTCTTGGTATTAGAAAGACTCATCGGTACAAGGCTCGTCGGCTGTCGGGAATGTAAGCACGCTAACATTCCCGCTGAAATTGTGCAGCCCTGATTAGCTTTTGTGGGAGCGGGCTTGCTCGCGATAGGGGCGCTGAGCGTATCCAGAAAGACCGCATTGCTTGCATCGCGAGCAAGCCCGCTCCCACCGTTCGCCTTAGCTGTACGTAGCCAGCTCTACCTGATGCGCGGTGAGTATTTCGGGCAGCGTGCCGCGCAGGAACTCAACCCAGGTTTTGATCTTCGCATCCAGGTATTGGCGCGACGGGTAGATGGCGTACAGGTTGAGCTCTTGCGAACGGTACTGGGGCAATATCCTCACCAGGGTGCCGTTGCGCAGGCCTTCGATGGCGGAGTACAGCGGCAATACGCCAACGCCCATGCCGCTGATGATCGCGTTGCGCATGGCATCGGCCGAGTTGACCAAAAACGGCGACGAATTGATCAACACCATTTCCTGGCCTTCGGGGCCTTCAAACACCCACTTGTCCAGGGCAATCACCGGGCTGACCAGGCGCAGGCAGGCGTGGTTGAGCAAGTCGCTGGGTTTGAGCGCTTTGCCGTTGGCCTTCACGTAGTCGGGAGAGGCGCAGACGATGCTGTAGGTGATGCCCAGGCGCTGGGACACAAACCCCGAGTCCGGCAGTTCGGTGGCCAGCACGATCGAAATGTCGTAGCCCTCGTTGAGCAAATCTGGCACACGGTTGGCCAGGGTCAGGTCGAAGGTGACGTCCGGGTGAGTCTTGCGGTAGCGGGCAATGGCGTCGATCACGAAGTGATGGCCAATGCCGGTCATGGTGTGCACTTTCAGTTGCCCGGCCGGGCGCGAATGCGCATCGCTGGCCTCGGCTTCAGCTTCTTCGACATACGCCAGAATTTGCTCGCAACGCAGCAAGTAACGCTTGCCGGCTTCGGTCAGGGCAATGCGGCGCGTGGTGCGGTTGAGCAAGCGGGTTTGCAGGTGAGCCTCAAGGTTGGAGACCGCGCGCGAGACGTTAGCGGTGGTGGTGTCCAGCATGGCGGCCGCGGCGGTAAAGCTACCGGCTTCGGCCACACAACTGAAGGCGCGCATGTTTTGCAAAGTGTCCATGAAGTGCTCTCAGGGCGGTATAGGGGACAGCAACAAAGGAGACAGCGACAAATTGTGACATGAAGTTTCAGGATTTACTGAGCGGATCTCATGCGACTTACGGATTATTCTGTGAACGGTAATAAAGAATCACAGTTATGCCAGCTTATCGTTGCCCCTGCCAAGCCATAGACTTATCTATCTCGAAAAACCTCCCCTCATGTCAGGAATTTGCAGCAGTGCAGCGTCGCATCAGCAGAGAGCTTAAAGCCCTCAGTGTTCTGGCTTTATCGTTGGCATTAAATGGCTGTATCGGTTTCGGCGGCATTGCCCCCAAGGGCGAAATGCTCAATGCCAATACCCTGGCCACTGACGAGGCGATTAAAAGCGCCGCGCAAGACGCAAACTGGCCCACAGCCCAATGGTGGCGCGCTTATGGCGACCCGCAATTGGACAATTGGATCAGCCTGGCTGTACAGGGTAGCCCGACCTTGGCAATCGCCGCCGCCCGTGTGCGGCAGGCCAAAGCCATGGCCGGTGTGGCCGAGTCTGCCGAGTCCCTGCAAGTCAATGGGACGGCGGCGCTCAAACGACATGGCTGGCCGTCGGACCAGTTCTATGGCCCCGGTGGTCTGGACAGCGCCAATACGTGGGACAACAACGCCCAGTTAGGCTTCAGTTTTGCCCTGGACCTGTGGGGCCGCGAGAGCAATACCACCGAGCAAGCGGTGGACATGGCCCACATGAGCGTGGCCGAGGCGCGCCAGGCGCAACTGGAGTTGCAGAACAATGTGATCCGCACTTACATCCAGTTGTCGCTGCACTACGCGCAACTGGACATTGTTGAATCGACCCTGCACCAGCAAGAGCAGATCCGCGACCTGGCGCAACGACGCCTGGACGGCGGCATCGGCACCCATTTTGAAGTCAGTCAGGCTGAGGCGCCGCTACCGGAAACCCATCGCCAGATCGACGCACTGGAAGAAGAAATCGCCCTGACGCGTAACCAACTGGCTGCGTTGGCCGGTAAAGGCCCGGGCGAGGGCGCACGCCTCAAACGCCCGACCCTGGCGTTGAACACGGTGCTCAAACTGCCATCGACGTTACCTGCGCAGTTGCTGGGCCAGCGCCCGGACGTGGTTGCCAGCCGTTGGGAAGTGGCCGCGCAAGCCCGGGGCATCGACGTTGCCCACGCCAATTTCTACCCGAACGTGGATTTGGTCGGCAGCCTTGGTTTTATGGCCACAGGCGGCACCGCGCTGGGTTTTTTGACGGCGCAAAAAATGAGCTACAACGTCGGCCCGGCAATCTCCTTGCCGATCTTTGATGGCGGCCGCTTGCGTTCAGAGTTGGGCGCGGCATCGGGCGGTTATGACCTGGCGGTGGCCCGGTATAACCAGACCCTGGTCAACGCGCTCAAAGGCATCTCTGACCAATTGATCAAGCGCGAGTCCATGGACAAGCAGCAAGTGTTCGCGGCCGAGTCGGTGGCAGCGGCGCAGAAAACCTATGACATCGCCATGATCGCCTACCAGCGCGGCCTCACTGACTACCTCAATGTGCTCAACGCGCAGACCTTGCTGTTCCATCAGCAAGAAGTCCAGCAGCAAGTCGAGGCGGCGCGCTTGAGTGCCCACGCCGAATTGGTGACAGCATTGGGCGGCGGCCTCGAAGCGGGCAGCGACGTCCCCAAAGACGACCGTTATGCGCCGAACAAACCCAAGTTGACGCTACCTCTGTAGGAGCGAGCTTGCTCGCGATCTTTTGACGTTGAAATTCGCGAGCAAGCTCGCTCCTACAGGTTAAATGCGATTTCTGGAGATGTAGATGAACCACTTGCCCGCCCCGGTACGCTGGCTGTATTCGCTGGAATGGCGCCGAGGCTTTTTTGACTGGGCACGCAGCGATGGCGTGACCTGGGTGCATATTTTTAAAGTGTTGATTGCCGCATTTCTGACCCTGTGGTTGGCCATGCGTCTGGAGTTGCCACAACCGCGCACCGCGATGATCACCGTGTTTATCGTGATGCAGCCGCAAAGCGGCCAAGTGTTCGCCAAAAGCTTTTACCGGTTTCTAGGCACCCTGACCGGTTCGGCAGTGATGGTGGCGTTGATCGCCTTGTTTGCGCAAAACACCGTGCTGTTTCTCGGTTCGCTGGCAATTTGGGTGGGTATCTGCTCGGCCGGTGCGGCGCGTTGCCGTAACTTCCGCGCCTATGGCTTCGTCCTGGCCGGTTACACCGCCGCCATGGTGGGCCTGCCCGCCCTGGCGCACCCGGACGGGGCGTTTATGGCCGCCGTATGGCGGGTGCTGGAAATCTCGCTGGGCATTTTGTGCTCAACCGTGGTCAGTGCCGCGATCCTGCCGAAAACCGCCGGGGCAGCGATGCATGACGCGCTGTACAAGCGCTTTGGTGTGTTTGCCGGATTTGTCGCTGAAGGCCTGCGCGGCCAGTCGACCCAAGAAGCCTATGAAGCCAGCAACGTGCGCTTTATCGGCGAGAGCGTGGGCCTGGAAGGCATGCGCAGCGTGACGGTTTTCGAAGACCCGCACATGCGTCGGCGCAGCGGCCGTTTGAGCCGCCTCAACAGCGAATTCATGGCCGTGACCACGCGCTTCAACGCCTTGCATCAACTGCTGGCGCGGTTGCGCTCTCGGGGCGTGGGCTCGGTGATTTCGGTGGTCGAGCCCGAGATGGAATTGCTCGCGCAGTTGCTGGAGGCCTATTCGGGCCGCTCCCTGACCGACAAAGACGCCGTGGTGCTGGCCGAACAATTGGCCGAGTTCAAGACCCGCCTGCCGGCCCAGGTCCGCGCACTGCGGGTGAGATTTCTCGAAAACCAGCCCAGCGACACCGAGTTTCTCGATTTCAACACCGCCTTCGAACTGCTGTTCCGCTTTGTCGATGATTTGCACAACTACGCGCTGACCCATGCGTCGCTGGCCGATCACACCCACGAACGCGAGCGTTGGGACCAACCCTTTATCTCGCAAACCAACTGGTGGTCGGCGGCCGCTTCCGGGATCCGCGCGGCCTTTATCCTGGTGGTGCTGGGCACTTACTGGGTGCTGACGGCCTGGCCGAGCGGGGCGATGATGACCCTGATTGCCGCCGCCACCGTCGGCTTGTCAGCGGCCACGCCCAACCCCAAACGCATGGCCTTTCAAATGGCCTGCGGGACTTTTATCGGCGCGATAGTGGGCTTTGTCGAAATGTTCTTTGTGCTGCCGCACATCGACGGTTTCCCGCTGCTGTGCCTGGTCTTGACCCCGGTGATCGTGTTCGGCTCGTTCCTCACCTCGCGGGCCAATTACGTGGGTGTCGGGCTTGGCTTGCTGATCTTTTTCAGCACCGGTTCGGTGCCTGACAACCTGACGATCTACAACCCGTACCAGTTCATCAACGACTACATCGCCATGGTCATGGGCATGCTGGTGTGCGCAGCGGCCGGGGCAATCATTCTGCCGCCCAACAGCCACTGGTTATGGAGCCGTCTGGAGCAAGACCTGCGTGAACAAGTGGTGTACGCCATCAGCGCCAAGTTGCGCGGTTTGAGCTCCAGCCTCGAAAGCCGTACCCGCGACCTGATGCACCAGGCGTATGGCCTGGCTGCCGGTCAGCCCAAAGTGCAACGCGAACTGCTGCGCTGGATGTTTGTGGTGCTGGAAGTGGGTCACGCGATCATTGAGCTGCGTAAAGAACAGGCGATTTTGCCGATCCACCCGGCATACGCCGAGTCGCAGCCTTGGCGCCAAGCCATCCGCGTGATGGGCCGTTCGCTGGTGCGTTTGTTTATCGCCCCCAGCGAAAACAACCTAGAGCGCGCGCTGATTGCGGTCGATCACGCCATCAGCCGGGTGCAGGCCGCCGACGAACCCTTCGCGCGCAATTTCGACACCTCGGCGTTGGTCCGGGTGCAAAGCTACCTGCACTTTATTCGTACCTCCCTGCTCGACCCGCAATCGCCGCTGGCTCATTTTGCCCAGCCGCAAGGACTTGAACATGCCTCGTGAAATCGCCTTCCACGGCGTCTACATGCCCACTATGACCCTGATGTTTTTTATCGCGGCGGGGTTGGCATGGGGCTTTGACCGACTGTTTTCCGGTTACGACCTGTACCGCTTCTTCTGGCACCCGGCGCTGCTGCGCCTGAGCCTGTTCATTTGTCTTTTTGGCGCCATGGCGCTCACTGTTTACCGTTGAGACTGATCCGATGAAAAAGTTCTTCAGCCTGCTTGCCACCTTGCTGGTTCTGGCCCTTGCGATATGGATCGGCCGCACCCTCTGGGAGCATTACATGAACACCCCGTGGACCCGCGACGGGCGGGTCCGCGCCGACATCATCAACGTGGCCGCAGACGTCAACGGCTACGTGGTCAACGTGCCGGTCAAAGACAACCAGTTGGTGAAAAAGGGCGATGTGCTGCTGGAAATCGACCCGGAGCACTACGAAATTGCCGTCAAACAAGCCGAGTCGCTGGTGGCTTCACGCAAGGCCACCTGGGAGATGCGCAAGCAGAACGCCCGCCGCCGGGCCGACATGGACAATCTGGTGATCTCCCGCGAAAACCGTGACGACGCCGGTAACATTGCCGATTCAGCCCTGGCTGATTACCAGCACGCACAGGCGCAACTGGACGCGGCCAAGCTCAACCTTAAACGCACCAAAGTCGTGGCCACCGTTGATGGCTACGTGACCAACCTCAACGTCCACCCGGGTGACTACGCACGGGTCGGCGATCCGAAAATGGCCGTGATCGATAAAGATTCGTTCTGGGTCTACGGCTTCTTCGAAGAAACCAAACTGCCGCACATTCGCGTTGGCGACACCGCAGAACTGCAAATGATGAGCGGCGAAGTGTTGAAAGGCCACGTAGAAAGCATCTCGCGCGGTATCTACGACCGCGACAACCCCGAGAGCCGCGAACTGGTGGCGGACGTCAATCCGACATTCAACTGGGTGCGTCTGGCTCAGCGTGTGCCGGTGCGCATCCACATCGACGAAATCCCGGACGGTTTCCTGCTGGCGGCGGGCACCACCTGCACCGTGATTGTTGATCAAACCGATAAATAAGCTGCACAACTGTGGGAGCGGGCTTGCTCGCGATTGGATCAATAAGGTGTAACGGGGAGACCGAGTTGACGGCATCGCGAGCAAGCCCGCTCCCACATGTTCTACTTGACTCCGGACGGCGGTCCTGCGGCCCGCATCGCAGCCTCGTCCCTCGTCAGCGGCTACAGGTTTGTGGCGAACGTCTCATGCAAATGACGCCACAGCACCTTGCCACTGGTGTCGCGCTCAAACACCACAGTGGCCCGGCGGTCGGTGCGGGTGCCGTTGTGTTCCTCTTGCAGCTCCCGGTAGCTGACCACCGCGCCTTCTGCGTGCAAAGCGATGCCCAGGAATTCGCTGAGGGTTATTTTCAACCCCGGGCGGGCCCCGCGCAGTTGCTCAAACAGCGTTTCGACACCGTTGGCATCCAGCACTTTGCCGGTCGGGGTGATCATCGAAAACTGTGCTGAGAAGCGGGCGAGCAGCACCGGCAACACGCCCGGTTCCAGGCCAGAAAACCAGCCTTCAATCTCAACGTGGGTTTCGGTTACAAGGTCGAAGTAGCTTGAATAATCAGTCATCACGGTTTCCAGGTCAGGGCGCCAGCAAGGCCAGCACGTGGGGTGTATTGAGGCGTAACACGGGGATAAGCGGCGCCAGGGTTAATACGCAACCGATGGCAAAGCATAGGGCAAAGGCGTGGGGCGTCGAGGCGATTGTGCTCAAGGCGGCGAACAACGCCATCATCAGCGCCGGGCCGAGCAAAAAACTCAACTGACGGTTGATATTCCACAGCGCGCTGGCGTGCCCCATGCGTTCGGGCCTGACGTCGATAAACGCGGTGTTTTGCGCGGTACTGCTGCACAGGCTGCCGCCAAACCCCATCAGTGCGTACAGGGGGATCGCCAGCCACAGATGTGAACTGTCCACTTGAATCAACAAACCAATGCCCAGCGCTTGCGCACCCATACCCAGCAGCATCAAGGGTTTGGGCCCCAGTTGGTTGAATTGATAACGGCTCACCATAATGCCCAGCGCCGACGCCAGCGCCCACGGCAGCATCAAGGCGCCGGTCTGCGCAGGGCTCAAGCCCAGTTGATGCAAATACAAAATACTCACCAGTTGGGTGCCGATAAAAATCCCCGCCACACACAGGTACATCAGCATGGCGACGCGCAGCAGCGGGCTTTTCAGCAAACCGCCCATGCTGCGGGCGCCGGTTGCCAGGCTGTTGAGGTTGAGTGCCGGGCGTTCGGTGGGGCGTGGTTCGGCTTTGATCCATACACCCGCCAGCACCAGGGCCAGTAATGCCAGCGGCAGGTTGGCGTAGAACACCCCGCGCCATGACCCGTACTCCACCACCCAACCCCCCAGTGCCGGTGACAATGCCGGTACCAGCAGCGCGACCATTAGAATCACCGATGTCAGGCGCGCCCGCTCACGCACCGGAAAATGCCGGTAGACCATGGCCTGGCCGACCGGGATCAACAACCCGCCTCCCAGGCCCTGGAGCAAACGCCAGCCGATCAGCGCCTCGATTGAACCGGCTTGGGCGACACACCACGACGCGACACTGAACACCAGCAGCGAGGCGAGAATCAGGCGTTTCTCGCCAAACACCGAGGCCAGCCACACGCTGGGCAAAATGATCAACGTGAGGCCGAGCATGTAGGCATTGCCGATCCAGGCCAGTTGATTGACCGAGGCGTGCAGCATCTGGCCGATCTGCGGGTAGGCAATCGATGCGGCGAACATGTTGACCAGGTCCAGTGCAAAGCCGAGCACATAGATCAGCGCGAGTTTGTTGCGATAAGCCATGTGGGGCTCCTTGAAAGAGCCTGCACAGTAAGTCGCTTTTTCCTTTAGAGAAACGGCCTGCGCCCTGCTAGATTGTCAGAAATATTTTGACAGTCAGCGGGTTTAACCATGGTCAGCCTCGATCGATTCGACACCTTCAAAGCCGTGGTCGAAGCCGGCTCATTGACCGCAGCCGCTGACTTGCTGGGCCAGACCCGCGCTGTGGTCAGCTTCAACATCAAACGCCTGGAGGCTGAACTCGGGGTGACGTTGCTCATCCGCAACACTCGGCGGCTGGCGCTGACCGAGGCGGGCGAACGTTTTTATGTACGCTGCCTGAGCATGCTCGAAGAAGCGCGGCTGGCGATTGACGAGGCGCGCAGTGAACACACCGAACTCAAGGGCACGCTGCGCATCACTACCACGGTGGAGTACGCGTTGGCCAAAGTGGTGCCTGCGCTGGAGCTGTTTCGCGCCCGACACCCTGAACTGAACGTGCATCTATCGACCTCTTCGACCCATGCAGACCTGATCTCAGAGCGTTTTGACGTCGCCCTGCGGCTGGGCCGCGTGCTCGACTCCAGCCATCGCGCCGTGCAGTTGCGCACCTTTGAGATTCTGCCGGTGGCCTCGCCGGGCTTTGTTGCCAGCCTGGCGCCGATCAACAGCGTACAAGCCCTTGAACAAGCACCTTGGCTTGAACATGGGCGGGTCGGTGAGTTGAGCATTATCGAGTTGAGCAGCGGCAGCGTCCGGCCTTATCAACCCAACCCGGCCAATGCGCGGATCAAGGCCGACAATTCATCGGTGCTGCAGGCGTTTGCCTTGACCGGGCAGGGCGTGGCGATTTTGCCGGACTGGCTGATTGAGGACGATTTGCAGGCCGGCAGGTTGGTGCATCTGCTGCCCGGCTGGCAACTCACGCGTCAAGGCATCTATGCGTTGTACCCCGACACCCGTCATCTGCCCCTGAAAGTTCGCGTGTTTATTGATTTTATGAAGACTCACGGATAACGCGGTACATTCATACTAAAGTTATAACTCCATTGTTTTTATATTTTTTTATAAAAAAATAAAGAAGTATGAATAACGCATTGAGTGTGTGTTCCGTTATCACGCGCTGTGCGTTTTATTATCATGCTGTGTGCGTTGGTGTGACATGGATTGTCAGTGGCGGGTGATTGAATACGCGTTGAATGTGCGTGCACTCATCGGGTGCAAAAGAGAGAATTAGCCTGTTTTGAAATTGTCGGCTGTATGGCTAGTATTGTCCCTGCATTGCCAGAGCTGTATCGGCATAGAACTTGGAAGTCGTCCACCTGACGGTTTTAATTATTACGCGTTGTCTGGGTGTGTTCACCATGGTTAACGAATGGATTCGTAGAGCGTATGTCCAGCTGCTGTCAATCGAGAACCTGCCTTCTCGTGGCCAGCCCGGCCCGGCACAAAGCCCGGTCGCCCGCGTTTGCCCTGTAGTTTCCCTTCGTATTTCACAGACCTTTTCAGCCTTGGACTCAGCGTTTCATCGCCCGCTGGCGGTGTTTGGCAGTGGCAGAGCAAGGCGTTTGAATGGACGTGACGAAACAGGCGTGGGCTGAAGCCTGAACACCAAGTAGTCGTTCAATAGCACGACCCCATTATCGAATAACGGTTGTTAATTGCGCCGCCGGGGATACTTGCGCCCTGCATTTAGTGCAGTGGCGAGTCCCTTTATTTATCGGATGAATAAAGTAGGTGTGAGATGAAGAATATTGTGATTGTTGACAAGGCATCAGGGGCTAAATCGGAACAGGCGTTGGGTTCGCTCAGCCTTAAAGGCACGAGCATTGTAAAACTGCCCTTCGGCCAGGAGAGTGTTCAGTCTTATCAACAGTCCGGCAATAATCTGGTTATTACACTCAAGTCCGGTGAGACCGTTACGATCCAGAACTTCTTTGTGACGGGCAGCGACGGAGCCACTAACCAACTGGTGCTGGAGGGCAGCAATGGAACGCTGCTCCTGGGTCAGTATTCTTCACCTTACTCCGGCTTTACTTTCACCCAGATTTCCAGCCTTGACGATCTGACACTGGCTGCGGCCGGCGGCAGTGCAGACATCCCTAATTGGGTCCTGTGGGGGCTTGGCCTTCTGGCGGTGGGTGGCGCGGCGGCTGCGTTGAGCGGTGGCGGCGGTGGCGGCGGCCATCATGGCGGTGATGGCGATACCACCGCGCCCGGTGCCCCAACCGGTATTTCGGTGAGCAACGACGGCCTGAGCGTCATCGGCAAGGGCGAGGCCGGTTCCAAAGTGACGGTCAAGGATGCGGCCGGTAACGTGGTCGGCACCGGCACGGTCGGGGCTGATGGCAATTTCAAGGTGCCTTTGGACTCCTCCAAGACCAACGGCGAAAAACTCGATGTGACCTTGACTGACCCGTCAGGCAACCAGTCGCCGGCCGGTAGCGTGGTGGCGCCAGACACCACCGCTCCAGAAACCCCGACCGGCCTCACGGTCAGCCCGGATGGCCAAACCATCAGCGGCAAGGGCGAGCCTGGCTCGACGGTGACGGTTAAAGATTCTGCGGGCAATGTGATCGGCTCGGGCACCGTAGGGGCTGATGGCAACTTCGACATTACCCTCGGCACCCCGCAAAACAACGGCCAAAACCTCGACGTCACTTTGACCGACCCGGCGGGCAACCAGTCGCCGGTAGGCAGCGTGGTGGCGCCTGACACCACCGCTCCTGATGCACCCACCAGTCTGTTTTTGGCCACAGACGGTGTGACATTCAGCGGTAAAGGTGAGCCGGGTTCCCACGTTACGGTCAAGGACTCCGCCAACAATGTGGTGGGCAGTGGCACTGTCGGTGCCGACGGCAATTTCTTGATCACACTGACCTCACCGCAAAGCGTGGGTCAGCAGTTGAACACCACGCTGACTGACGCGGCTCAGAACGAATCGTTGCCAGGCAAATTTATTGTGACTGACACCGATTTGGGCTCAGGAGGCCAACCGCTCGCGGCCACTGACTTGGTCGTCAGCCAGAACGGCCTTTCGATCAGCGGCAAGGGGCAGGCCAATAACCAGATTACGGTCAAGGATGCGGCGGGCAATATTATCGGCAGCGGAACGGTGGATGCCGATGGCAATTTCAACCTGTCCTTCGACACGGCCCTGATCAGTGGCGCCAGCGTGGATGTCACATTGACTGACAGCAAAGGCCAGGTATCGCCAGTCAGCAGCGTTGTGTACACCGACACCACCGCGCCTGATGCGCCAACCAATCTGGCTGTAAGTCCCGATGGCCTGACCCTCACCGGTAAAGGTGAAGCGGGCAGCACGGTTATCGTTAAAAACGCGGCCGGGGAGCAAGTCGGTACGGCGGTCGTGGGGGCTGATGGCAGTTTCGAAGTCACCCTCGATGCAGCCCAAGGTAATGGCACCACCCTTGAAGTTACCCTGACTGACAAGGCCGGAAATATTTCGACAGCCACCCCGGTGGTGGTCGGTGAAGCGGTTGCGCCTGAGGCGCCAACCGGTCTGGTTGTCAGCGCTGACGGCCTGTCGGTAACCGGCAAAGGCGAGCCGGGCTCCACCGTGACGATCAAAGACTCTGCGGGCAATGTGATCGGTACCGGCACTGTTGGAAATGACGGTAACTTTGACGTCACCCTCGGCACCGCACAAACCAACGGCGAAACCCTGGGCGTGACCCTGACCAGCCCTGGTGGCCTGACCTCGCCATCGATCAGCGTAGTTGCAGGCGACACCACCGCACCTGAAGCGCCAACTAATTTGGCCGTTAGCGACGATGGTCTGGCGCTGACGGGCAAAGGCGAGCCGGGTTCCACCGTCACTATCAAAGATCCAGCGGGCAACGTGATTGGCACGGGGACAGTCGGTGCAGATGGCACCTTCTCGATCACCCTCGAAACAGCACAAACCAACGGCGAAACCTTGGGCGTCACCCTGACTGACAAGGCGGGTAACGTATCTCAAGCTGGCAGCGTGGTAGCAGGCGACACCACGGCACCCGATGCTCCAACTAATATCGCAGTCAGCGCCGATGGCCTGACTCTCACCGGTAAAGGTGAAGCGGGCAGCACGGTTATTGTTAAAAACGCAGCCGGTGAGCAAGTCGGTACGGCGGTCGTGGGGGCTGATGGCAGCTTCGAAGTCACCCTCGATGCAACCCAAGGTAATGGCACCACCCTTGAAGTTACCTTGACTGACAAGGCCGGCAACGTATCGACAGCCACGCCAGTAGTTGTGGGTGAGGCTGTAGCACCTGAGGCGCCAACCGGTCTGGTTGTTAGCGCCGATGGCCTGTCAGTGACGGGTAAAGGCGAGGTTGGCAGCACCGTAATCGTCAAAGATGCGGCTGGCTTGCCAATCGGCACCGGGGTTGTCGGTGCTGATGGCAGCTTCGAAATAACGCTCGATAAAGCACAAACCAACGGCGAAACACTGAGCGTCACATTGACCAATGCCGGTGGCCTGACTTCGCCATCGATCAGCGTGATTGCAGGCGACACCACCGCACCTGAAGCACCGACCAACCTGGCTGTGAGCGACGATGGTCTGGCGCTCACGGGTAAAGGCGAGCCGGGTTCCACCGTCACTATCAAAGATCCAGCTGGCAATGTGATCGGCACTGGGACAGTCGGTGAAGACGGCAGCTTTTCGATCACCCTCGACAAAGCACAAACCAACGGCGAAACCTTGGGCGTCACTCTGACCGACAAGGCTGGCAACGTTTCTCAGGCTGGCAGCGTGGTAGCGGGCGACACCACTGCCCCTGATGCCCCGACCGGCTTGGGGGTTAGTCCAGATGGCCTGACCCTGAGCGGTAAAGGCGAAGTGGGCAGCACTGTCACCGTGAAGGATGCGGCAGGTAATGTGATCGGCTCCGGCTCTGTGGGCGCCGACGGCAGCTTCGAAATCACTCTCGACCCAGCACAAACCAATGGCGAAACACTGGCTGTCACTCAAACCGATGCGGCAGGCAATATCTCTGCGGGTGGCAGCGTGGTTGCAGGCGATACCACCGCGCCAGCGGCTCCAACTGAGCTGGCGGTAAGCCCTGATGGCCTGACCCTCACCGGTAAAGGCGAAATCGGCAGCACCGTTATCGTCAAAGACGCGGCAGGCTTGGAGATCGGCAACGGCGTTGTGGATGCGGATGGCAATTTCTCCATCATTCTCGACAAAGCACAAACCAACGGCGAAACCCTGGGCGTCACCCTGACCGATAAAGCGGGCAACATCTCGCAAGTCGGTAGCGTGGTAGCTGGCGACACCACCGCACCCGATGCGCCAACCAATATCGCTGTGAGTGCGGACGGCCTGACGCTCACCGGTAAAGGTGAAGCGGGCAGCACGGTTATTGTTAAAAACGCGTCCGGGGAGCAAGTCGGTACGGCGGTCGTGGGGGCTGATGGTAGTTTCGAAGTCACCCTGGATGCTGCTCAAGGCAATGGCACCACTCTTGAAGTAACCCTTACTGACAAGGCAGGCAATATCTCGACGGCTACCCCGGTGGTAGTCGGTGAAGCGGTTGCGCCTGAGGCGCCTACCGGTCTGGTTGTCAGCGCAGATGGTCTGACAGTGACGGGTAAAGGCGAGGTTGGCAGCACCGTAATAGTCAAAGATGCGGCTGGCTTGCCAATCGGCACCGGGGTTGTCGGTGCTGATGGCAGCTTCGAAATAACGCTCGACAAAGCGCAAACCAACGGCGAGACATTGGGTGTCACATTGACCAATGCCGGTGGCCTGACTTCGCCATCGATCAGCGTGATCGCAGACGACACCACCGCTCCTGACGCACCGACCAATCTGGCTGTGAGCGACGATGGTTTGGCGCTCACGGGTAAAGGTGAGGCGGGCAGCACGGTTATCGTCAAAGACGCGGCTGGCTTGCAAATCGGCAACGGTGTTGTGGACGCTGACGGCAATTTCTCGATCATCCTCGACAGCGCGCAAACCAACGGCCAAACCCTTAACGTCACCCTGACCGACAAAGCGGGCAACGTTTCTCAAGCTGGCAGCGTGGTTGCAGGCGACACCACTGCCCCTGATGCCCCAACCGGTCTGGGTGTTAGCGCAGATGGCCTGACCCTGACCGGTAAAGGCGAAGTGGGCAGCACCGTCACCGTGAAGGATGCAGCAGGTAATGTGATCGGCTCCGGTCCTGTGGGTGCTGACGGCAGCTTCGAAATCACTCTGGCGCCAGCACAAACCAACGGTGAAACATTGGCGGTCACCCAGACCGATGCGGCTGGCAATGTCTCTGCGGGCGGCAGTGTGGTTGCAGGTGACACTACAGCGCCTGAAGCACCAACCGGTTTGGCGGTAAGCGCAGATGGCCTGACCCTCACCGGTAAAGGCGAAATCGGCAGTACCGTTATTGTCAAAGATGCGGAAGGCTTACAAATTGGCGCTGGGGTTGTAGGGGCTGATGGCAGCTTCGAAATCATCCTGGATGCTGCTCAAACCAACGGCGAAACCCTCAACGTCACCCTGACCGACAAAGCGGGCAACATCTCGCAAGTTGGCAGCGTGGTTGCCGGCGACACCACTGCACCTGAAGCACCAACCGGCGTGGTCCTCAGCGCCGATGGCTTGACCCTGACGGGTAAAGGCGAAGTGGGCAGCACTGTTACCGTCAAAAACGCCGAGGGCGCGGTGATTGGTTCCGGGCCTGTCGGGGCTGATGGCAGTTTCGAAATCACCCTGGATGCGGCGCAGACCAATGGCCAAACCCTGGACGTCACCCTGACCGATAAGGCGGGCAACATCTCGGCAGCCACGCCTGTAATTGCGGGCGATACAACGGCACCTGCCACGCCAACGGATTTGGCGGTCAGCGCTGATGGCCTGACCCTGACCGGTAAAGGTGAAATCAACAGCACGGTCATCGTGAAAAACGCAGCCGGTGGGCAAATCGGCGTCGGGGTTGTGGACGCTGATGGCAATTTCTCGATCACCCTGGACAGCGCGCAAACCAACGGTGAAACCCTCAACGTTACTCTGACCGACGCGGCGGGCAACGTTTCGCAAGTTGGCAGCGTGGAGGCGGGCGACACCACGGCTCCTGATGCGCCGACCAATATCGCGGTGAGCGCGGACGGCCTGACCCTCACCGGTAAAGGCGAGGCGGGCAGCACGGTCACCGTTAAAAACGCGGCCGGTGACCCCGTGGGTTCGGCGGTTGTTGGCGCTGACGGCAGTTTTGAAGTCACCCTAGACACCGCGCAAGGTAATGGCACCGTCCTGGAAGTCACCTTGACCGACAAGGCTGGCAACGTGTCTGACCC
This sequence comes from Pseudomonas sp. HY2-MNA-CIBAN-0224, assembly GCF_040310285.1. Taxonomy (NCBI): domain Bacteria; kingdom Pseudomonadati; phylum Pseudomonadota; class Gammaproteobacteria; order Pseudomonadales; family Pseudomonadaceae; genus Pseudomonas; species Pseudomonas sp. HY2-MNA-CIBAN-0224. The sequence continues at coordinate 24,769 of NZ_JBEOPQ010000045.1, forward strand.
GACGCCTGTGCTGGTCGGTGATGCGGTAGCACCTGAGGCGCCAACCGGTCTGGTGGTGAGCGCAGATGGTCTGAAAGTGACCGGTAAAGGCGAGATTGGCAGCACCGTGACGGTGAAAGGCCCGGCGGGCAACGTGATTGGCACCGGGGTTGTTGATGCTGACGGTAATTTCTCGGTCGCTCTGGGCACCGCGCAAACCAATGGCGAAACCTTGGGCGTCACCTTGACCAATGCTGGCGGTCTGACTTCGCCCTCGATCAACGTGGTGGCGGGCGACACAACTGCACCAGATGCCCCGACTGACCTGGTGGTGAGCGCGGATGGGCTGGCGCTCACCGGTAAAGGCGAAGCGGGCAGCACGGTCACGGTGAAAGACGCGGCGGGCGCGGTGATCGGCACCGGGCCGGTAGCAGCTGACGGCAGCTTCACCATCGTCCTCGATACGGCTCAAACCAATGGCGAAACCCTTAACGTCACGCTGACTGACAAGGCCGGCAACATCTCGGCGGTCACGCCAGTGATTGCAGGCGACACGACCGCACCTGATGCGCCTACAGAGCTTGCGGTGAGCGTTGATGGCCTGACGCTGAGCGGTAAAGGCGAAATCGGCAGCACGGTGACGGTTAAAGACGCAGCGGGCGCGGTGATTGGCTCTGGGCCTGTGGGCGCTGATGGCAGTTTCGAAATCACCCTGGACACGGCTCAAACCAACGGCGAGACCCTCAACGTTACGCTGACCGACAAGGCGGGCAACGTTTCGCAAATCACGCCTGTGATTGCAGGCGATACCACCGCACCTGATGCTCCGACAGAGCTTAAAGTGAGCGCAGATGGTCTGTCCCTGACCGGTAAAGGCGAAGCGGGCAGCACCGTCACGGTCAAAGATGCGGTGGGCGCGGTGCTCGGCACCGGGCCGGTAGCGGCTGACGGCAGCTTCACCATCACCCTCGACAGTGCGCAAAAAAATGGCGAGACCCTTAACGTCACCCTGACCGACAAAGCCGGCAATGTGTCGGTTGCCGCCCCGGTTGTTGCGGGCGATACCACCGCACCTGATGCCCCCACCAACATTGCCGTGAGCGCGGATGGTCTGACGCTCACCGGTAAAGGTGAAGTCGGCAGCACAGTCACTGTCAAAGACTCGGCCGGTCTGTCGGTAGGCACGGGCGTGGTGGGGGCTGATGGCAGTTTTGAAGTCATCCTTAAAGACGCGCAGGGCAATGGCGCCATCCTTGATGTCACCTTGATCGACAAGGCAGGCAACATCTCGCCGATTACCCCAGTGGTGGTCGGTATCGCCGTAGCGCCTGATGCGCCAACCGATCTGGCAGTGAGTGTCGATGGTCTGACAGTGACCGGTAAAGGCGAGATTGGCAGCACCGTTACGGTGAAAGGCCCGGCGGGCAACGTGATTGGCACCGGGGTTGTCGATGCTGACGGTAATTTCTCGGTCATCCTAGACACCGCGCAAACCAACGGCGAAACCTTGGGTGTGACCTTGACCAATGCCGGTGGCTTGACCTCGCCATCGATCAGCGTGGTGGCGGGCGATACCACGGCGCCTGATGCCCCGACTGACCTAGTGGTGAGCGCGGATGGTCTGGCGCTGACGGGTAAAGGCGAGGCGGGCAGCACGGTCACCATCAAAGACGCGGCGGGCACAGTGATTGGTACCGGTCCTGTCGGGGCTGACGGCAGCTTCACCATCACCCTCGATACGGCGCAAAAAAATGGCGAAACCCTCAACGTCACCCTGACCGACAAGGCGGGTAACATCTCGGCGGTCACGCCAGTGATTGCAGGCGACACCACTGCACCTGATGCACCGACTGAGCTTGCGGTGAGCGTTGATGGCCTGACGCTGAGCGGTAAAGGTGAAGTCGGCAGCACGGTCACTGTTAAAGACGCAGCGGGCGCAGTGATTGGTTCCGGGCCGGTAGAGGCTGACGGCACCTTCACCATCGCGCTCGACACGGCACAAACCAATGGCGAAACCCTGAACGTCACCCTGACCGATAAGGCAGGCAATGTTTCGGCAGTCACGCCAGTGATCGCGGGCGACACCACCGCACCTGATGTCCCGACAGAGCTTAAAGTGAGCGTTGATGGCCTGACGCTGAGCGGTAAAGGCGAAGTTGGCAGCACAGTGACGGTCAAAGACGCCGCGGGCGTGGTCATTGGCAGCGGGCCTGTGGGCGCTGATGGCAGTTTTGAAATCACCCTCGATGCTGCGCAAACCAATGGTGAAACCCTGAATGTCACCCTGACCGACAAAGCGGGCAACGTGTCGGCGGTCACGCCAGTGATCGCGGGCGATACCACGGCACCTGATGCACCGACAGAGCTTGCGGTGAGCGTTGATGGTCTGTCCCTGAGCGGTAAAGGTGAAGTCGGCAGCACGGTCACTGTTAAAGACGCAACGGGCGCAGTGATTGGTTCCGGGCCTGTAGAGGCTGACGGAACCTTCACCATCGCGCTCGACACTGCACAAACCAATGGCGAAACCCTCAACGTCACCCTGACCGACAAGGCGGGCAACGTCTCGGCAGTCACGCCAGTACTCGCGGGCGATACCACCGCACCTGATGCCCCAACAGAGCTTGCAGTGAGCGTTGATGGCCTGACGCTGACCGGTAAAGGCGAAGTTGGCAGCACAGTGACGGTCAAAGACGCCGCGGGCGTGGTCATTGGCAGCGGGCCTGTGGGCGCTGATGGCAGTTTCGAAATAGCCCTCGATGCCGCGCAAATTAATGGCGAAACTCTCAATGTCACCCTGACCGACAAGGCGGGCAACGTCTCGGCAGTCACGCCTGTGAATGCGGGCGACACCACCGCACCTGATGCCCCGACAGAGCTTGCAGTGAGCGTTGATGGCCTGACGCTGACCGGTAAAGGCGAAATCGGCAGCACGGTGACGGTCAAAGATGCAGCGGGCGCAGTGATTGGCAGCGGGCCTGTGGGGGCTGATGGCAGCTTTGAAATCACCCTCGATACTGCGCAAGCCAATGGCGAAACCCTCAACGTTACCCTGACCGACAAGGCAGGCAACATCTCGGCGGTCACGCCAGTGATCGCTGGCGACACCACCGCACCTGATGCCCCGACAGAGCTTAAAGTGAGCATTGATGGCCTGACCCTCACCGGTAAAGGCGAAGCGGGCAGCACCGTGACGGTCAAAGATGCGTTGGGCGAGGTGATCGGCACCGGGCCGGTTGCGGCTGACGGCAGCTTCACCATCACCCTCGACAGCGCGCAAAAGAATGGCGAGGCCCTCAACGTCACCCTGACCGACAAGGCGGGCAATGTGTCGGTGGTCACGCCAGTGATTGCGGGCGACACCACAGCGCCTGATGCACCGACCAACCTGGCGGTGAGCGGCAATGGTCTGATCCTCACCGGTAAGGGCGAAGTCGGCAGCATCGTGATCGTCAAAGACGCTGCGGGCGTGCAAGTCGGTACGGGCGTCGTCGGCGCGGGCGGCAATTTTGAGGTGGCTCTTGACCCGGGCCAAAGCAATGGCTCTACGCTTCAAGTCACCCTGACCGACAAGGCCGGCAACATTTCGACCGCCAGCCCTGTGGTTGTCGGTGATGCCGTCGCACCGGATGCGCCAACTGATCTGAGCGTGAGCGTTGATGGTCTGGTACTGGATGGCAAAGGCGAGCCGGGTGCCATCGTCACTGTCAAAACGGCAGCGGGCGCGGTGATCGGCAGCGGGGTCGTAGGCCTTGACGGTAACTTCAGCGTGGCGCTGGACACCGCTCAAACCAACGGCGAAACCCTGGGCGTCACACTGAGCAGCGTCGGTGGTTTGACCTCACCTTCCGTCAGTGTGGTGGCGGGCGATACAACGGCGCCTGATGCCCCGACAGAACTGGCCGTCAGCGTTGATGGCCTGACCTTGAATGGTAAAGGTGAGCCGGGCTCAACCGTCACCGTTAAAAATGCCGCAGGCGCTGTGATCGGCAGCGGACCTGTGGCGCTGGATGGCTCCTTTGCCATCACCCTCAACACCGCACAAACCAATGGCGAAACCCTCAACGTCACCCTGACTGACAAGGCCGGTAACGTGTCGGCGTCTGCCCCAGTGACAGCGGGCGACACCACGGCACCTGCAGCCCCGACCGAGCTCAAAGTCAGCGCAGATGGCCTGACCCTGGACGGTAAAGGTGAGGCGGGCAGCACGGTGACCGTTAAAAACGCCTTGGGTGTGCAAATCGGCACGGGTGTCGTCAGCGCTGACGGTACTTTTGCCGTCACCCTCAACACGGCGCAGAAAAATGGCGAGACCCTCAGCGTTACCCTGACCGACAAGGCGGGCAACGTCTCGACGGCGACCCCGGTGATTGCGGGTGACACCACAGCACCCGACGCGCCGACTGAGCTTAAAGTGAGCCTCGATGGCCTGGAACTGACCGGTAAAGGTGAAGCGGGCAGCGTAGTCACCGTGAAAAATGCGGCGGGCGTGCAAGTCGGCACCGGCATTGTTGGTCCTGACGGCTCGTTCACCGCGATCCTCGATACCCCGCAGAAAAATGGCGAGACCCTTAACGTTACCCTCACCGACAAGGCAGGCAACGTGTCGGCGGTCGCCCCTGTGGTAGCCGGTGACACGACGGCTCCGGGTGCGCCGACTGAGCTTAAAGTGAGCGTTGATGGCCTGACCTTGAGCGGTAAAGGCGAAGTCGGAAGCACCGTGACGGTCAAAGACGCTGCGGGCGCATTGATAGGCAGCGGGCCTGTGGGCGCTGATGGCAGTTTCGAAATCACCCTCGATGCTGCGCAGACCAATGGCGAAACCCTGAACATCACCCTGACCGACAAGGCAGGCAACGTATCGGCAGTCACGCCGGTGATTGCGGGCGACACCACGGCACCGGCAGCCCCAACCGAGCTTAAAGTCAGCGTTGATGGTCTGGAGCTGACGGGCAAAGGCGAAGCGGGCAGTGTCGTCACCGTGAAAAACGCCGCGGGCGTGCAAATCGGCACGGCTATCGTTGGGCCTGACGGTTCGTTTACCGCGATCCTCGATACCCCGCAGAAAAACGGCGAAACCCTCAACGTCACCTTGACCGATAAGGCGGGCAACGTGTCGGCGGTCACGCCAGTGATTGCGGGCGACACCACGGCACCGGCGGCGCCGACGGACCTTAAAGTGAGTGTCGATGGCCTGGCGCTGACGGGCAAAGGTGAAGCGGGCAGCACGGTCACCGTGAAAAACGCCCTGGGTGTGCAGGTCGGCACCGGCACCGTTGGTCCGGATGGCTCGTTTACTGCCGTCCTTGATACCCCCCAGAAAAATGGCGAAACCCTCAATGTCACCTTGACCGATAAGTCGGGCAACGTGTCGGCAGCCACGCCAGTGATTGCCGGTGACACCACCGCACCAGCGGCGCCGACTGAGCTTAAAGTGAGTGTCGATGGCCTGGCGCTGACGGGTAAAGGCGAAGCGGGCAGCATCGTCATCGTGAAAAACGCCGCGGGTGTGCAAATCGGCACCGGTATCGTTGGCGCTGATGGCTCGTTTACCGCCGTCCTTGATACCCCGCAGAAAAATGGCGAAACCCTCAACGTCACCTTGACCGATAAGTCGGGCAACGTGTCGGCGGTCACTCCGGTGATTGCGGGTGACACCACGGCACCAGCGGCGCCGACTGAGCTTAAAGTCAGTGTCGATGGTCTGGCGCTGACCGGTAAAGGTGAAGCGGGCAGCACCGTCATTGTGAAAAACGCCCTGGGTGTGCAAGTCGGTACCGGCACCGTGGGGGCTGATGGTTCGCTGACTGCGACCCTTAGCCCGGCACAAAAAAATGGCGAAAGCCTCAACGTCACCCTCACCGACAAGGCAGGCAACGTCTCGCTGCCGACCCCGGTTGTGGCGGGCGACACCACGGCACCGGCGGCACCGACCGAGCTTAAAGTCAGCCTGGATGGGTTGTTGCTGACCGGCAAAGGCGAGGCGGGCAGTACGGTCATCGTAAAAAATGCCGCAGGCCAGCAAATCAGTACCGTTGTGGTGGGGATAGATGGCTCGTTTGCCGCCGTCCTCACGCCAGCGCAAAAAAATGGCGAGACCCTCAACGTCACCTTGACCGACAAGGCGGGCAACGTGTCGGTAGTCACCCCGGTTGTGGCGGGCGACACCACGGCACCGGCAGCACCGACTGAGCTTAAAGTCAGCGCTGATGGTCTGGCGCTGACCGGTAAGGGCGAAGCGGGCAGCACCGTCACCGTGAAAAACGCGGCGGGCGTGGCCATTGGTAGCGGTGTTGTCGGGGCGGATGGTTCGTTCAGTGCGACGCTCGATACGCCGCAAAAAAATGGCGAGCTGCTTAACGTCACTCTGACCGACAAAGCCGGTAACGTTTCACTGCCAACCCCTGTGTTGGCGGGTGATACCACGGCGCCGGCGGCGCCAACCAACCTGTCTGTGAGCGTCGATGGTCTGGTGCTTAACGGTAAAGGCGAGCCGGGCTCAACGGTAACGGTCAAAAATGCGGCGGGTGTGGTAATCGGTGGCGGCGTTGTCGGGCTGGATGGCTCGTTTGCGGCGGTCCTCACGCTGCCACAAAAAAATGGCGAAACCCTCAGCGTCACCCAGACCGATGTGGCGGGCAACGTGTCGGTGGCGGCACCGGTGGTGGCGGGCGATACCACGGCACCGGCCGCGCCGACCGATCTGGCAGTGAGCCTCAATGGTCTGGCCCTCACCGGTAAAGGCGAAGTGGGCAGCATCGTCACGGTGAAAAACGCCGCAGGCGTGCAGATTGGCACTGGCATCGTTGGGCTGGATGGCTCGTTTAGCGCCGTGCTCACCTCGCCACAAAAAAATGGCGAAACCCTCAACGTTACCCTGACCGACAAGGCGGGCAACGTGTCTGTGGCCACGCCAGTGATTGCGGGTGACACCACGGCACCGGCGGCGCCGACTGAACTTAAAGTCAGCCTCGATGGCCTGGCGCTGACGGGTAAAGGTGAAGCAGGCAGCATCGTCACCGTGAAAAACGCCGCAGGTGCGCAAGTGGGCACCGGTGTTGTCGGGGTTGATGGCTCGTTTACCGCGGTCCTGAACCCTCCACAGAAAAATGGCGAAAACCTCAACGTGACCCTGACCGACAAGGCAGGCAACGTGTCGGTGGCGGGTGATGTGACGGCGGGTGATACCACGGCACCGGCGGCACCGACTGAGCTTAAAGTCAGCCTGGATGGTTTGCTGCTGACGGGTAAAGGCGAGGCAGGCAGCACGGTCATCGTGAAAAACGCCGCAGGCCAGCAAATCAGTACCGTTGTGATCGGGATCGACGGCAACTTTGCCGCTGTCCTCGCAACACCGCAGAAAAATGGTGAGACCCTCAACGTCACCCTCACCGACAAGGCGGGCAATGTGTCCTTGCCGGGTACTGTGACGGCGGGCGACACCACGGCGCCTGCGGCTCCGAACACCCTGGCTGTGAGCGCCGATGGTCTGTCACTCACGGGTAAAGGCGAAGCGGGCAGCACGGTCGTGGTGAAAAACGCCGCAGGTACACAAGTCGGCACCGGTGTCGTCGCGGCGGATGGCTCGTTTACTGCGACCCTCAGCCCTGCACAAAAGAATGGCGAAAGCCTCAACGTCACCCTGACGGACAAGGCAGGCAACGTCTCGCTGCCGACTCCGGTTGTGGCGGGTGACACCACCGCACCGGCTGCTCCGACAGACCTTAAAGTCAGCGTCGATGGCTTGTTGCTGACGGGTAAAGGCGAGGCGGGTAGCACAGTCATCGTGAAAAACGCGGCAGGCCAGCAAATCAGTACCGTTGTGGTTGGCATCGACGGCAACTTTGCCGCCGTCCTCTTAACACCGCAAAAAAATGGCGAGACCCTCAACGTCACCCTCACCGACAAGGCGGGCAACGTCTCTGTGGCCGCGCCAGTGGTTGCCGGGGACACCACTGCACCAGTGGCGCCAACCAACCTGGTCGTCAGCGTCAATGGTCTGACCCTGACGGGTAAAGGCGAGGCGGGCAGTACCGTCACCGTGAAAAACGCGGCGGGCGTGGCCGTGGGCAGCGGCACTGTTGGCGCTGACGGTTCGTTTACCGCGACCCTCAGCCCTGCACAAAAGAATGGTGAAAGCCTCAACGTCACCCTCACCGACAAGGCAGGCAACGTCTCGTTGCCGACGCCTGTGCTGGCGGGTGATACCACGGCACCGCAGGCGCCGACTGAGCTTAAAGTCAGCCTCGATGGTTTGACGCTCACCGGTAAAGGCGAAGTGGGCAGCATCGTTACCGTGAAAAACGCGGCCGGTGTGCAAATCGGTACCGGCCTTGTCGGGGCTAATGGTTCGTTTACAGCGCTGTTGGTTGGGCCGCATAAAAACGGTGAAAGCCTCACCGTCACCCTGACCGACAAGGCTGGCAACGTTTCGGTGCCTGCGCCAGTGCTTGCAGGCGACACCACGCCACCGGCCATTGCGACCGACCTTGCATTGAACGCAGATGGCGTGACGTTCAGCGGCAAGGGTGAAGCGGGTAGCCAGGTGACAGTTAAAGACTACCTGGGGCAGACCATCGGTACGGGCACCGTCAACGGTCAGGGTAACTTCACGGTGATCCTGAATCAGCCACGCAGCACCGGTGAAACCCTCAACGTCACCCTCAAGGATGGCGCGCAGAACGTCTCTCTGCCGGCAACCTACCTGGCGCTTGACCCCGGCCTGCCGGGGACCTTGACGCCCAAAGCCTTCAACGACCTGACAACGGCTGAGATGGTGATCAAGCCGGTGACGACCAACACCGGGTTGAAGGACATGACGGTCAATACGCTGGCCAGCGTAGGCGGAATTATCATTGGCGGTGTCGTCAAAGATACGCAGCTCTTTACTGTTGCCAGTGGTACGACCGGAACCTTGAACTTGAGTTCGGGTTCTGCTGACTTCCTGAAATTGCTGGGGGGCGGGGTTAAGGCGACGCTTGAGGTGAGTGACGGCAAGGGCGGATGGCTGCCGGTACAGCAGGGTTCCCTGGGGAGCGGTTTACTCGATTTGCTAGGGATATTCGGGTCCAGTGGCAGCGGGAAAGTTACAGGCCTGTCTGCTGGAAATTATCGCTTCACGTTCGAGCTTGATCTGGCGGTGGTCAAGGTGTTGTCCAGTGCAACGGCCAAGCTGAGTGTCACCGAGCAAAGCTTCATCGATTTCACGGCTGACGCCGGGCCAGCGGTAAAAGGCAACGTGATCACCGATCTGGGCTTTGATGGCAAAATCGACGTTACGGGCACGGCCGGGCCTGCGAAGGTTCAGGTTATGGTCGACGGCAAGCTTGTCGATGCGGACATCCCGACCGGGCCTGGGACCGTGTTGCAGGGCCAATATGGTCAACTGACGATCTTTGCCAACGGCAATTACTCGTACGTGGCAAATGGCAATGCGGCCAATCTTGGCAAGGTTGATTCGTTTGAGTATCACCTGGTCAATGCGGCGGGTTCCTCAACAGCCAACCTGTATGTGCGCATTGACAGTGCAGACTCCAATTTCACGTGGAGCACGACCGACCCTTCGGCATCCGGCGTTATTGTTCCGGTTGCTAATGATGACGTGGGTTCTACAGCAATCCAGTTGTTGCCGGAAGTCGGGCCGCAGGTTGCGTTGCCGGGCTTTAGCTATGATTTGACAGGCTTTCTCACTGGCTCAGGAGGCAAGTCGGGGGAGAGCATCACGATTGCTGCCAATACCAAGGGCGATCTAGCAGTTACTGCGACATTCTCATCGGGAGCGCAGGGGCTGGGTGGCACAACCTTGACCCTGGAAAAATTCATCAACGGGGCGTGGGCTGCAGTACCACAACAGAGCTTCTCAGCGATTTCCCATACCTTTAAAGACCTGGGTGAGGGCACTTATCGGGTAACCGCGTCGACCTCTGTCTTGCTCTCACTGGGCAGTAAAGTGACCATCGACCAAAAACTTACGCCCACTTACCTGGACAAGTTTGTTGTGGGCACGGTCACTCCGGCCACCGGCAATGTGCTGTCCAGTACCTTGACCGGCCCCGACAAGTTGGGCTCTGTGCTCACGGTAATAAGTGTGCTGGACAAGGGTGTGTTCGTGAATGCCGGGGGCGATGGCAAGGTGGTTGCGGGGGCATACGGAACGTTGACCCTGTTCGCCGATGGTAAATACACCTACGCGCCGAATGCCGGCCTGACGGCGAGCAACGTGGGGCAGGTGGATCACTTCACCTACAAACTCACCTCGCCGACAGGCAATTCCGACACGGCTGAGCTGTACATCCGTCTCGACTCTCCAGACCGTCCTCAGGTCTGGGACGATGCCAACCCGGGCGCACCGGCCAAGACCGCTACATCGTTCGCCGCGCTGGCCGTGGAGGAACATGTCGCCGCCGTCGACCACGTGGCTGCAACCGAGGGGCATGCCACGGGTGAACACGGGGATCATGCGGTGGTTGCCGACACCGACTTCACCCATGTCGACAACGTTGCCGGCACCGATGGGCTGCTGTGGGAAGGGGGCGATGCTGCGATCAATCTGGCGAGCCTGATTGGCAAGGTCAGCGGCATCGATGCCATCGACCTCAACCACGTCAGCGCTGTTGACCTGACACTGAGCCTCGAAGACCTGGTGTCCATCACCGGGCCTGAAGGGGACCGGTTGGTGATTCAGGGCGATGACCACGACAGTGTGCATTTGACCGGTAATTGGTCATCCGGAGTGGCTCAGGTTGAGAACGGTCTTGAATACGTGATCTACACTAGCGAGGAAGATAAAACCCACCAACTGTGGGTGCAGAACGGAATCAGCGTGGTTTAACCCACAACGTTTGCGCCGGGCCTTCAAAGGCCCGGTTTTGTGTACTAACGGTATTGCAATGATGGATCGTTGCGGGCTGCGAGTAACGATCCATTGTTGCGTGCACACCTGAGCCAAGGCGTGCATGTGATACCCCAATGCTGTTTCGCTGAGTGCGCCTTTATTGCAGGCCAACACTCATCTGGGGGCTGGATTTGAGGCATAGAACGCTGGTTAAACAGTTGTCGGTTGTGGTTTGTGCCGTTGCGTTAACCCCGCTATTACTTGAACGGGTCATGGCCAAATCGATGTATGACGACGCCGAAAGCGTCAGTACTATCAGCCCGAGTCAATTGGGCACGAATTTACCGGGAGGGCCAATGGGCGTCAGTGCGCCGGTCCCCCCGCAACGCGTCATACCGGGCACCCTCGACCTGACCCGCGCGGTACAAATGGTCGTGGCGTGGCACCCGGCTATCGCCGAGTCGATCGGCAAGCTGTATCAGCAACAACAGAACGTGACCATTGCCCGTTCCGGTTACTACCCGCAAATCAGCGGCGGGTTGCGCTCGGGCTACGACAGTGGCTTGAACGGCAGCGGCGAAAGCCAGGCGTTTACCTTGTCGATGTCACAGATGCTCTATGACTTCGGCAAGGTGTCGAGCACTGTCGACAGCGCCCTTGCCCGCGTCAACGGCAGTCAGGCGGCGGTGTTGCTGGCGGTCGATCAGGTGACCCGGGAAACCTCGTTCTCGGTGATTGAGTTACAGCGCGCGCAAACCTTGCAGAGGCTGGCCCGCGAGCAAGTGGATGGCCTGGCGGCGATTGCCGACTTGGCGCAAAAACGCAGCGACATGGGCGCCAGTACGCGTTCTGACTTGATTCAGGCGCGCTCACGGGTCGAAGCGGCAATGGCAACGCAACTGCAATTCACGGCGCAATTGAACCGCTGGCGCGGGGCATTGAGCAGCTTGCTTGGCTCACAGGCGCCGGTCAGCGTCACGCCGGGGTTTCCGGATAGCCTGGAGCACTCTTGCCAAGGCGTGGTGCCCGATGAAGCCGTCACCCCTTCGTTGTTGATCGCCCAGGCGCAGCAGGTCGATGCGGTGGCGCAAATCGCCAATGCCCGGGCTGAAGCGCTGCCCACGTTGTCCCTGGATCCGGAACTGACCCAGTACCTGGACAGCAACGACAACAACGTTCAAAACGGCCGCGACAGAACACGCTACGGGGTGTTTCTGAACGTGAAAATGCCGATCTATCAGGGCGGCGCGATCAACGCCCGCAAAGCCTCTGCCGAACAAGCCCTGCGCACAGCGCAGTACGCAAACGACGCTGCACGGCTTTCAGTGCGCCAAGGGCTGCTGGAGGCGCGGGATCAAATCTCCAGCCTCACCCAACGCCTTTCGACTCTGGATTTTCGTGAGCGCAGCATCTCTGAAACCCGCGACCTGTATCGCCAGCAATACCTGGAGCTGGGGACCCGGCCGCTGCTTGATTTACTCAATGCCGAGCAGGAAATCCACCAGGCGCGCATGGACCGTGAAAACACCGCGTCCGACCTGCGCCGCCTGAAGATTGATTGCCTCTACAACACCGGCGGATTGCGCACAGCCTTCCATCTGGATAACAGCTCGATCCAAGGCGTGGAGATCCGACCATGAACGATACCGTGATGCTTGAGGCCGACACGCAAGCTGCCGAACAACCCGCTGAGACGGCACCTGATCACTCCGCTCCGCTGGATTATGAAGTGTGGCTGGACGCGGTCCTGCTCGTTGCCCGGCACTACCGGCTGGAGTGTTCCGCGCAAAGCGTACGCCTCGCCGTGCAATGGACCGAAGGCAAGACCGTCGAGGAGGTGGTGCGGCTGATGGCGCGCCAGGCGGGGCTTAACTGTGTGATTGTCGACTTCACCGCGACCACCCTTATGCAGCGGCAAATGCCGTTGGTGCTGCAGTTTGATGATGGTCAGGTCGGTGTCTTGCAAACCTTGGGCGACGATGACGATTTGGGCATCACCTACAGCGGTGACGCGGGCCTGCAAAGCCGTATCTCGCGTCAGGAACTGATCGCCCACGCCAGCAAAATCGTGGTGCTGCGCCCCATGCGCGCGGTGCGCGATGCGCGCATCGATGACTATATAAAAACCTACGAGAAGGACTGGTTCCGAAACATCGTGCTGAGGGACTTGCGCCCGTACAGCTACGTGATGCTGGCGTCGCTGGTCACCAGCGTGCTCGGGCTGGCCGGGGTGCTGTTCTCGATGCAGGTGTATGACCGGGTGATTCCGGCCGAGTCGATGCCCACCTTGTACGTTTTGTTTGGCGGCGTGGTGCTGGCGCTGGTGTTCGATTTGATGATGCGCCTGACCCGGGTGCGCATTACTGACATGCTCGGCAAACGCGCCGACTTGCGCGTGTCTGATCTGGTGTTCGGCCACGCCATCCGCCTGCGCAACAGCGTGCGGCCCAAGTCCACCGGCTCGTTTATTTCGCAGATCAAAGAACTGGAACAGGTGCGCGACCTGATCACCTCCAGCACCGCCACGGCGTTGGCAGATTTACCGTTCTTTTTGCTGTTTTTGGTGATCTTCTGGTTTATCGCCGGGCCCTTGGTGGCGATCCCCATCCTCGCGGTGGTATTGATGGTGGTGCCGGGCCTGATGTCACAAAAGAAACTGGCACGCATGGCCAATGAGTCGATGCGCGAAAGCTCGTTGCGCAGCGCCATGCTGGTAGAGACGATCCAGGGGCTGGACGATATCAAGTCGCTGCAAGCCGAGCAGCGCTTCCAGCAGCAGTGGAACCACTACAACGCCAGTTGTGCCGACGCCAACCTGCGGTTGCGCATGCTGACCAACTCGTTGGTGTCCTGGAGCAACACGGTCCAGGGTTCGGTGTTTGCCGTGGTCGTGGTGTTCGGTGCGCCGATGGTCATGGCCAGTGACATGACCACCGGTAGCCTGGTGGCCGCGTCGATTCTGTCGTCCCGCATGATGGCGCCAATGGCGCAACTCACCCACGTACTGACGCGCTGGCAGCAAGCCAAAGTTGCCCTGCAAAGCCTCAACCAGATCATGCAGTTGCCGGTGGATCATGCCGATGGCAGCAAGCGGGTGCATTTGCCCGTGGTGCGCGGCGATTACGCGCTCAATCAGGCGGCGTTCCAGTACTCCAGCGATTCTCCTGCACCCGCGTTGACTGTGGAGGACCTGAAGATCCAGCCGGGTGAACGTATCGCCGTGCTGGGGCGCAATGGTGCGGGCAAATCGACATTGCTTCAGGCCCTGGCCGGGATGCTCGATCTGAAGGAGGGCAGCATCAGCCTGGACGGCGTTGCCCTCGGGCACATTGACCCGGCGGACGTGCGTCGCGACGTCGGGCTGCTCACGCAAAACTCCCGGCTGTTTCACGGCACCTTGCGCGACAACCTCATCCTCGGTGCGCCCCACGCCACCGATAGCGAAATCCTTAACGCGCTGGCGCTCACTGGCGCCGCAGAGTTCGTCAGCAAATTTGCCGATGGCATGGACCACTTGATCCTTGAGGGCGGCTTGGGGCTTTCGGGCGGGCAGCGCCAGGCTTTGTTGCTGTCACGTCTGTTTATTCGACAGCCGCATATCGTCCTGCTGGACGAACCCACGGCGTCTTTGGATGAAGCGAGCGAGCGCAACCTGATCCAGAACCTGGACAAATGGGCCGGTCATCGCACCCTGATCATTGCCACCCACCGCATGAGCGTCTTGAGCCTGGTCAACCGGATCATTGTCGTGGACAACGGGCGGATCGTCGTCGATGACAGCAAAGACAACGCCATAGCACGACTGTCCAAACCACAGAAAACCGCGCAATGAACCCGCAGCCACGGATAGCGTCGCGCTCAAGGACCTTCACATGAACAATAAAACGTCCCACGGACCAAAAGGGCCGAAGAAAATCCCGCTGCTGGCCAGCGAAGACGACAGCACCCGGCCGTATCACGATGGCGTCGATGACAGCACCGTGGTGCGGGCGACACGGGTGGTCGGCTACGTGTGCCTCATGCTGATCGCATTTGGCGTGTGGGCTTACTTTTTTGAAGTCGACGAAGTGTCGAACGGCACCGGCAAAGTCATTCCGACCTCCCGCGAGCAGATTATTCAGTCACTGGAAGGCGGGATCGTCACCGAATTGAACGTCAGCGAGGGCGATATCGTGGCGAGCGGGCAAACCCTGGCCAAGCTCGACCCGACCAAAAGTGAATCCAACTTCGATGAAAGTGCGGCCAAGTACCGGGCAGCCCTGGCCAGCGTGGTGCGCTTGCAGGCCGAGGTGAACAACAAGCCGCTGGTGTTCCCCGATGAATTGCAGGGCTACCCGGCCTTGATCCGTGCCGAAACCGACTTGTACACCACGCGGCGCAAGGGCCTGGATGAATCGCTGGCGGGAGTGCGC
Organism: Pseudomonas sp. HY2-MNA-CIBAN-0224; assembly: GCF_040310285.1. Taxonomy (NCBI): domain Bacteria; kingdom Pseudomonadati; phylum Pseudomonadota; class Gammaproteobacteria; order Pseudomonadales; family Pseudomonadaceae; genus Pseudomonas; species Pseudomonas sp. HY2-MNA-CIBAN-0224. The sequence goes on from NZ_JBEOPQ010000045.1 coordinate 39,991, forward strand.
TCTTCGTTGGCGCTGGTGCGCAGCGAGCTTGAAATTACCGAAAACCTGGCCAAGGTCGGCGCGGCCAGCAACGTCGAAGTGCTGCGCCTGAAGCGTCAGAAGGCAGAGCTGGAGTTAAAACTGACCCAGGCGCGCTCTGAATACATGGTGCACGCCGGAGAGGAGATGGCCAAAGCCAACGCCGACGTCGAGACCCTGTCGTCGGTAATGCGCGGGCGCTCCGACTCCGTGACCCGCCTGACCTTGCGCTCGCCGGTCCGCGGCATCGTCAAAGACATCGAGGTAACGACCATCGGCGGCGTCATCCCGCCCAACGGCCGCCTGATGCAAATCGTGCCGATGGATGAACAGCTACTCATCGAAGCGCGCATCTCGCCACGGGACATCGCCTTTATCCACCCGGACCAGGTGGCCAAGGTCAAAATCACCGCCTACGACTACTCGATCTACGGCGGGATGGACGGCAAAGTCGTGACCATCTCCCCGGACACGATTCAGGACGAAGCCAAACCCGAGGTCTTCTACTACCGCGTGTTTATCCGTACCGATGCCGATGTGTTGAAGAACAAGGCCGGGAAAACGTTCTCGATCGTGCCGGGGATGATCGCCTCGGTTGATATCAAGACCGGGCGAAAAACCGTGCTCGACTACTTGATCAAGCCAATGAATCGCGCGCGCGAGGCGCTGCGTGAGCGGTAGGGAATCGTACTGTGACCACGGGTGCCCCAATGATATGGGGCATTCCTGGTTTAACCGGTAAAACAGTCTTTTAAATAGGGAATACTATTAGCCCGTGTAAAGAGTATTAATGAGTTAATGCTAAAGTATTAGTCCTATTTATATATTAAGCATGGGTTGACGAATCTAATTTTTCTCGATTGCTCGGCAAGTTAATCGTTTTGTTCTCATACTGATGAAGGTGGTCTCTTATTAGCTTTCTGATGACTTGCGAGATGGTCAGGTCTGTTTCTTCAGACAAGATCTCCAGCTTTTGCTTGGTCGAAGAGTCAATAAGAATGGTAAGACGCGTTGTTTTATCAGGCATTTTCTGACTCCTTGTGTCGTACGCGGTATCGACTGCCGCGTGCAGCAATATGAATACTGATCGAGACTGAACATAGTCTATTGGCGATTTAATATCACCTCTGAAGTGTCGATTCAAACAATTTTGTTTTATTGAATAAGCCGTCAATAAAGAACTTTTCAGCTGTGCGTGATGGGGCGAGGGCGCTGTTTAATTGGGTGTTTAACGTGGGTTTAAAACGCGGGCCAGCCGTCATAGGGCTTCATGCTCTTTCGATATAAGCCCTATTAACTCCGGTGCTTTGATGTGTTGGCCGACTTTTAGCGATTCAAGCCAAATCGCTTCATCAGAATTTTTTGCAGCAGCCCGCTCGGCACCAGCGCGGCGAGCAGCGGCAGAGCGCGGCTGCCATTACCGTACCTCAGCAGGTGGGGTGGTTTTGGGCGGTCTACGGCGTTAAGTACGGCTGTGGCGAACGCGGTGGCGGGGGTGGGGTTGTCTTGCGAAGCTTTGGCCCGTGCACGAATGCCTTCACGCATCGGCCACCATGGGGAGTTTTCGCTGATCAAGTGCTCAGCCTGATCGCTGGCATTTTTCGCAAACTGGGTGTTGATGGCGCCCGGCTGGACTTCCAGAACGCGTATACCGAATGGCGCCAACTCCATGCGCAAGGCGTCGCTCAGTGCATGGACCGCTGCTTTCGAGGCGCAGTACGCCCCGGCGAACGGGGTGACGAGTACGCCGGACACGCTGCCGATGTTCACCACCAGCCCTTGCTTGCGACGCAGTTGAGTAAACAACGCGCGGGTGACGCCGACCACTGAAAACACATTGGTTTCAAATTGCTGCTGCAGGCCTTCAACACCCCCGTCGAGCACCGGGCCCATGGCGCCGTAGCCGGCGTTGTTGATCAACACGTCCAGGCCATCGGTCTCCTGGCTCAGACGCTCAGCCAGTTGCGCCAGGGCTGCCGGATCATTGACGTCCAGTTGCAGGGCGATAAATCCGGCGGCGGCCAAGTGCTCGACATCGTGCGGTTTGCGGGCGCTGGCCCACACTTCGTGGCCCGCCGCCTTGAAAGCATCGGCCATGGCGCGGCCGATGCCGCTGGAGCACCCGGTAATCAAAACACGGCGCATCGAAATATCCTTAATTGGAGAAGCTGCCTTGCAGGCGCTCAGCGCGAAATTCCAGGCTTGGCGCGCGATACCCGGTGCGCAGCGGCGGCATTGGCAAACAGTCTTTCCACGAGGCGCCCGCTTGCAACTCACCGGGGCCACGATAATGCGGGGCCGTGTACTGGTTGTCAGCGAGGTTGACCGTGTCACCCGGCGCGTACGCCGCGATCCGCCAGGACAACTCGCTCAACGGCACGTCATTGCTGTTGGTCAGGGTTAACTGCAGCGGGCGATCTGCGGGGCATTGTGCCGGGTCGTAGACAATGCGCAGATCCAGCCGGGCCAATTGATCGGCCTCCCGGCTGTCTTGCCAGGCCACGCAGGCAGCCACTATTGCCAATCCGACCAGCGCTGCCAGCGACACCGGAAACGCCTTGCGCGGGTAGCGCAGCAACAGTACGAGCCAGGCAATGATGAGTAAAACGCCGACAAACATGGCTACGCCTCTACTCGGGAGCTTCGTCGCGCAAGAAAACCAGCAGATCGGGCTTTGACTGTTCAGCGCTGTAACGATAGCCCTGAGCGTCAAACTGCTTGAGATCGGCCGGGTTGTTAATGCGTTCCTTGATCACAAAACGGCTCATCATGCCGCGCGCTTTTTTAGCGTAGAAGCTGATGATTTTGTGCTGACCGTTTTTCAGGTCCTTGAATTCAGTATTGATGATGCGGGCGTTCAGGGCTGACTTTTTTACCGCCGAGAAGTACTCGTTGGAGGCCAGATTCAGCAACACGTCATCGCCTTGCTCGGCCAGCGCCTCATTCAGCCATTCGCTGATACGGGTGCCCCAGAACGCGTACAAATCCTTGCCCCTGGCATTGGCCAGTTTGGTGCCCATTTCCAGGCGGTACGGTTGCATCAAGTCCAGCGGGCGCAGCAAGCCGTAAAGCCCGGAGAGCATGCGCAGATGCGTTTGAGCGTAGTCGAAATCGGCCTCGCTGAAGTCCACCGCATTCAAGCCGGTATACACATCGCCTTTAAACGCCAGCAGCGCCTGTTTAGCGTTGTCAGGGGTGAACTCCGGGGTCCAGCTGCCGAAACGGGCGGCGTTAAGGCCCGAGAGTTTGTCGGACAAATGCATCAGCTCGCCAATCTGTTGCGGGCTTAGTGTGCGCAGTTGTTCGATCAACTCCTGGGAGTGATCCAGGTATTGCGGCAAGGTGAAACGCGCAGTGGCTGGCGGCGTCTCGTAGTCGAGGGTTTTAGCGGGTGAAATCACCATCAGCATGAGGTCGTCTCCTGTTAGCGTCCGGACGATTCTAGGGGGTTGAGCGGTTTGACTCCACCTATGGTGGTGATAGGCCCTGAAAAACAAGGCGCTGTAGTCGCTGACGAGGCACGAAGGCTGCGTTAAGGGGCAGATCAAAAGATCGCGAGGCAAGCTCGCTCCTACGGGGGAATGGGTTAGCGGTTATAGTGCTGGCAGTTTTTAGACGGAGATGGCTCTGTGCGCATTGCTCTTTTTTTGTCGGCCTGGCTGGTGTGTCTGGGGGCAGTGGCGGCGCCCAATGATCCGGCGACGCTGGATCGCACGACCTGGCCAGAGCCATTGAGCAGCCCGGCCCTGTTCGATGTCGCCTCGCGTGCCGAGATCCTGACGTTCGCCCACGCCCTGCTGGTCAGCGAAGGGCTGGATGAGAACGGCCTTAAAGAGCGCCTGGGCCTCAAGGTCATCAATATGGATGCGATTGATAAAGTCCGTCAGCGCCTGTGGCAACGCCTGTTGGCCAATTACAACTTTGCCCAGCAAAGCTGTGATCAGGATGCTTCGTTCTGTTATTACGTCGAAGACATGGCCAGCCTGCGTGAACAGGCGGGCAAGTTCGAAGTGGCCGATGATTCCTTCTACGTGAAATGGGCCGAACCGAGTGCAGAGTTTCACCGCCGCTACCTGTATGAACAGTTGCGCCTGGCCGCGCTGTCGCCACAAATCAGCAGCGAAATCGCGCTGCTGGGCGATCAGGAGTTCAATGGCGAGGACATGCACGACCGGCTGTTCATGCTGACCTTCGACAGCGGCCCGACGGTCATCGGCGGCACCACCGACTGGCTTACTGACTATCTGCGCAAACAGTCCATGAGCGCGACGTTTTTTGTCTTGGGCAACAGCTTGAAAGCTCGACTCGACAAAAGCTCCGAGCAGGCCCTGAGGGCGCTGTACAAAGGTCAATGTGTAGGCGTGCAAGGGTGGGAATATCGGGCCCACAGTCATTGGCAAAACTGGCAGGACTCGGTGCTGCGCAGTACCGCGCTGGTGAAACAGGTGTTGCCGCAACACTACGTGCCGCTGTTCCGGCCGCCTTACGGCCAGCGCAGGGCTGATAGCGGGGCGTTTTTTGACTCCCAGGGCTTGCAGGTGGCGTTGTGGAACATTGACTCGCAAGACCTGGCCGGCAGCCTTACGGCCGAGCAGTCGGCACACCGCGTATTGACCTTGATGCTGTTGTGGCGCCATGGCCTGATTGCCTTCCATGACACCCAGGACAAAGTCCGCAGCGCATTGCCCTGGCTACTCAAGGCCACTGTGCAGAGCGGGTTGGGCTGGGAGGAGTGCGAGGCTTTGGGGGCTCAGTAATCAGTGCGCCCGCCCGATTGGACGAGCGCTTTGTTGTAACCCTTACAAAAGGCGCAAGGCCAGTTCTGAGCCTGCGCGAAGATATTCCACTTGTGACACCACGGCATCTTTGACGATGGCTTCGCCGGTGTCGGTCAGTTGGGCTTTTTTTGCATCAATGACCGACAGCTGTAGCAGTTGCATGGCGACGTCCATGGCTTTTTGGAAAGCGGTGATGTTGTTGTGCTGGCCAAACTCATTGATGACCGCCGCCATGCGTTCGTCAGCGTTGTCGCGCAGCTGGCGGTATTCAGTCACAGACACGCTGCCGTCCTGGTAAATCTCGAGCAGCATTTGCTCCAGGGTTTTGGAAATAGGGGTCATACGGATTCCTTTGGCATAAAAAATGTGAGCGCAGGCCTTAATGAACCGGTGCGTCACGAAGCTTAGTGCTGCCAAAGAGAAAGACGGGTAGGGGGCATCCCGGCGTTTTGTAAGAGCCGTCCGGCCTTGTGGGGAGAGATTTCGAGGCGGTATTTTCGGCGCGCCGAAGCAGGCGAATACTGGATTAAATGCCGCAGGTTGTGTCAGGTAACTACTGAGCCTAGTAGCAATTTTGCAGGTCGCCAAGGCTATTCGTCAGTCAGAAAAATAAAACTGCCAAACAGTAAAAATACTTTTTTTTGTCACATGATTTGGAGTATTACCAAGACAGACCGCCGAAACCTGCAACACAGGTGGCGTCTTCCAAGACCCATCGGGCAGGGCATTCATCTGACAGAAACAGATGAATTCGACAGTCACTCGAGGCGCAGCACTGTTGCGGTATTGCGTCGAATGGCTCCCACAAAGGTGACCGAGTATGGATGATCACGGACGCACTCCTTCTTCCAACCAGCCAATCCTTTATGTACTCGATACCAATGTTCTGATTCACGATCCAAATGCTTTGCTCAACTTCGAGGAACACCACGTCGCTATCCCGATGACGGTGCTTGAAGAGCTCGACAAACTCAAAACCGGCAAGCTATTGGTGGCAGCGGAGTGTCGCCAGGCAATTCGTTTGATCGATCAGACCCTGGGCGTGGCTTCGCCAGAAGACGTTGAAAAGGGCGTGCCGATCCAGCGAGGCAAAAGCGGGCCCAAGGGCTTTCTGTCAATCCTGATGAACAAGCGCAGAGAGCCTAATGCGCTGCTCCCCGAAAACCTCAACGACAACATCATCATCAATCAACTGATTGACCTGCACGCCCGTGAACCGAACCTGCACGTGGTGCTGGTGACCAAAGACATCAACATGCGGCTCAAGGCTCGCGCCTGTGGGGTCGAGTCCGAGGACTACAGCACTGACCAACTGGTTGACGACGTGTCGATGCTGTCACGCGGCTACCACACCATGACCGGTTCGTTCTGGGACCGCGTGAGCAAGGTCGAAACCCGTCAAGGGCACGGCCGCACCTGGCATCAGGTGCAAATGAACGAAAACCTGCCATCGGTGCACATCAACGAATTCATCATTGATGAGCAAGGGTTTGTGGGCTGGATCAAAGAGGTGCGCAAGGACCACCTGCTGATTCTCGACATGCACCAGGAACCGTTGCTGCACCAGGAAGCCTGGGGCTTGAAACCGCGGGATATTTACCAGGGGCTGGCGCTGTTCGCCTTGCTCGATCCGGATATTCATCTGGTTAACCTGTCGGGTGCGGCGGGTTCGGGCAAAACCATTCTGGCGCTGGCGGCCGCCATTGAACAAACCATGGTCAGCAAGCGCTACCGGCGCATTATCTGTACCCGCAGCGTGCAAGGGCTGGATCAGGAAATCGGCTTCCTGCCGGGCACCGAGGCCGAGAAGATGGAGCCGTGGCTGGGGGCCATCACCGACAACCTTGAAGCCCTGCACATGGATGACGAAAACACCCACGGCAGCGTGGATTACATCCTCAGCAAAGTGCCTTTGCAGTTCAAATCGCTTAACTACATCCGGGGGCGTAGTTTCCAGCAAAGCCTGATCTTGATTGACGAGTGCCAGAACCTCACGCCGCACCAGATGAAAACCATCATCACCCGGGCGGGCGCGGGCTCTAAAGTGGTGTGCCTGGGCAACCTGGCGCAGATCGATACGCCTTACCTGTCGGCCACCAGTTCGGGGCTGACCTACCTGACGGAGCGTTTCAAAGACTTCCCCAACGGTGTGCACATCGCCCTGCAAGGCGTCCCTCGTTCGATCCTGGCCGAGTACGCAGAGTCGCATCTCTAACACTTCTGACATAACCTTGATCCGGGCGGCCTAGAGCCGCCCGGTTTCGTTGTGGCGCCAGCCATGTTTAATCAGGAGCTGCCAAGGTGTTACTGCGCACTATCGATTTGAATCTGCTGGTGGTGCTCGATGCGCTGCTCACGGAAAAGCACGTGACCCGCACCGGTGTGCGTTTGCACTTGAGCCAGCCGGCCATCAGCCATTCGCTGAGCAAGCTGCGGTTATTGCTCAATGACCCGCTGCTGATTCGGCAGGGCAACGAAGTGGTGCTCAGTACGCTGGCGCAAAACATTCAGGCGCCGCTCAAGGTGATTTTGGGGCAGATCGAAACCTTGCTCGGTCAGTCGGTCGACTTTGTGCCGGGGGAATCGCAACGCACATTCCGCGTGGCGATGTCCGATTACGGCGCGGCCATCGTGTTGCCCAAGTTGGTGGAGCAATTGCGCGAGCTGGCGCCCGGCATCTCGCTGGTGGTGGTCCAGGACAGCCGCCTGGGCATGCTCGAACAACTCGAACACGGCAAGATAGACCTCGCGCTGGGTGTTTTTGCCACGCTGCCCGAGTTCCTCTGCAGCGAGGTGTTGTTCGAAGAAACCTTTACCTGCCTGCTCAACCGCAACGTCCTGCCCGAGAATGGCGTGCTGGACCTCGATACCTATCTGCAACGGCCCCACGTGCTGGTGTCGATGGACGGCAACACCCAGGGCGAAGTCGACAACGTATTGCGCGCCCAGGGCTTGCAGCGCCATGTCGCGGTGAACGTGCCTCATTGGAGCGCAGCCCCAAGCGTCATTGGCGATACGGACCTGATTCTGACGGTTGCCACCCGCACCCTGGGCAGCCTGCCATTGGCCGATTCACTGGTCAGATTGCCGCCGCCGTTGAACGTGGCGCCGTTTAACTACGTGCAAGTCTGGCATCAGCGTTTCAGTGACGATCCGGGGCATCGCTGGCTGCGGGGTGTGCTTCGCCAAATTTCACTGTAGGAGCTTGTCTCGCGATCTTTTAAAAAATCAAAAGATCGCGAGGCAAGCTCGCTCCTATCAAACACAAAATAAGTGATTGATTCTAAAGGCCCTGTAGGAGCGAGCTTGCTCGCGATCTGTTGATCCTGATCTGGTTTTTGATCTTGATCTAAGAGGCCCCGTTAAACCACGCTGGCCGAACGCAGGTTTTGCGCAGTGGGTAACCCGGCAGG